>NZ_JAGWUA010000260.1 GCF_028868675.1 Bradyrhizobium sp. | reverse complement strand
GCCCTGTTACGTCACGGCGCTTGCCCCGGAACGATCGCGATCACTCGCGCGAGTAGCCGATCAGCGGCCTGCGTGGCCGGAACAGGATCATCAGGACGATCCCGAGAAGGCCGAGTACGGCAAAGACCGGCTGGTCCAGCACCACCCGGACCACGGAGGTCCAGAGCCAGGGGGCTTTGGCCTCGACCCAGGTCCGGAAGGCCAGCTGGCTGGACTGATGGACGTCGTTCCAGAACTGGCCGAACCGGGTGAAGCGCAGGGTCTGGTCGGCGACCCAGCGGGCGCCGTCATAGACCATGAAGATGAAGCCGCCGGCCAGCAGCAAGAGGCCAATCAATCGGAAAAAGCCGCGGATCATGCGTCACCTTAATATAGCGGGTCCGGCCGGGGCGCTCGCGAGCGAGGACGAAAGCGCCGCCAGCCAATACCGGGGAGAACGCGGAAATTCAACCTCGTCAGTACGTTACGACTGGTCCGGAAAGAGCCCAGGAGCCGCTTCGAAGGCTTCTCGGCCGTTGACGGTGCCGCGGGCCGCCTCTATAAGGGCGCCAACTGGCGGCGGGCGCAATCCCGCCGCCGCTGTTCTTTGAGCAGTGACGGGCGAGAGCCGCAAGGCCGTCGCTCCTGGTCCGGGAACAGCCTGCATCGAACACCCCAGAACCGAGCGTCGATTTCGCGGTCAAGCAGCCGGCGCCACCCAGAGGTCCGACCCGAGCGACCGGTCACGTTGAGGATATTTTAGACTATGGCCAACACCACTTCCGCCAAGAAGGCGACGCGCAAGATTGCCCGCCGCACCGCCGTCAACAAGTCGCGCCGCACCCAGATGCGCGGCGCCGTCCGTCAGGTCGAAGAGGCGATCAAGACCGGCGACCGTGCCGCCGCGCTGAAGGCGATGGCGAGCGCCGAGCCCGCTTTGATGCGTGCGGCGCAGCGCAACATCGTTCACAAGAACAATGCGAGCCGCAAGGTCTCGCGCCTCGCGCACCAGATCGCCAAGCTCGGAAAATAATCCGACCGAACATCGCGCCAAAAGATCGCGTAACGTCAATCAGCCCGGCAGCCACCGGGCTTTTTCTTTGTGCGGTCGCCGCGCGCCGAAAAAGTTTTTTCGGCCGTTCCTTCTTTCGTTCCGTCAATTCTACCCGCTTGCGGTCTTGCAACACCCGAAACTTCATCGCAGTTGCGAGACGCGAGCAAGACGATCTTGCCCTCCGTAGTTTCCACGGAGCGCTCAGCAACTTAGGCGCGGGAGTTACCCTGCAAAACCAGTCCTGAAAAACGATGCCTCGATAATCACTTATCGACATAGCGACGACAAGCGTTTGGAAAAATCGCTCGCGCGGCATTCGCTTGAAGGATTTGCGATAATTTTTTGACTGCCGTCGAAAAAATGTCACAGCACCTGCACCGTCTTCGATTCTGCACGGCGATTCAAAAACTTGGTCTCGGCTTCGTGAAGAGCGGCGCGCACGGCGTTAACGCAGATGCGGAATTGGGTGCGTCAACGGTGAATCAAATGCGTTGCGAGTCTTGGCGCATAGTGTATTCCTAGGTCGTTCGCGGCGCCCACGATCTTGAGACCAGCGCGGTTTTGGAAACGGGGCGAGCGTGCAAATCGGCGGCGGTGTGCACGTTGGCGACGCTTTACCAAGCGATTGTCGGTTCGAAACCCATAGCGATGTGGGAGCGGTAGTCTTTTGTCTAAATGTCTCCAGGCGAGGCCTCGTGCTTCGCTCGCCTTCCAGGCCCAAGCGAGAGACGGACTGAAGACCGAAGATCATCCGACGGGCGCAAGGACGAAGCCAGCGAACAGCTAGTGCAGACGGGCCGAACATCGCGGCCGGACGGTTACGTTCGTGACGCGCTGTTCTAGGACTACACGCAGGACCTTGCCGTGAGCGATCACGGCAGGACGGGGAGGCATCATGTCGAACGGACTCAGCGCGGTATTGACCCAAATCCATTTTTCCAGCGACAGCGTTTCGGGTCCCTCCTCCGATCAGCCGCCGACGTCTCCGGGGGCGCTGAGTACGCGCTGACCTCGCGAACTCCCCATCTTCAAGAAAGCTGATCTGCTCGCCGGCGTTTCCGCCGAACGGCCGATCCATGCCTTCGAGATGGACTCGCTCGAGGTCGTGCCGTGACGAGCAATCCGCGCGGCCACTCACCCACGCAACCTTACTCATTGAGAAAAGTTTTCAGACGATGACATCGGAACAGGATCGCTGGTCACGCGTGAAGGGGCGGCTGCGCTCGACCGTGGGCGAGGACGTCTACACGAGCTGGTTTGCGCGCATGGATCTGGAGGGAGTGCAGGACGAGGCCGTGCGGCTTTCGGTTCCGACCCGTTTCCTGAAGAGCTGGATCCAGGCCCATTATGCCGAGCGCGTGCTCTCCTGCTGGCAGGCCGAGATGCCCGAGGTGCACCGGATCGACCTCACGGTCCGCTCCCCGGTGCGGCCCGTCGCGCCGGCCAGGGAGACGCCGGCGCCGGCCGAGGCGAAGCGAAGCGACGGCCGGCACGCTCCCGAGTTGCGCTCGACCGCGACCGCGCCGGTCTCGGCCAGCCACGATGCGCTCGGCGGCTCGCCGCTCGATCCGCGCCTGACGTTTGCGAGCTTCGTGGTCGGCCGCTCCAACACGCTGGCGCATGCGGCGGCGCGCCAGGTCGCCGAGGGTCGCCGCGGCGATGCCGTGATGTTCAACCCGCTCTACATCCATGCCGGCGTCGGCCTCGGCAAGACGCATCTGCTGCAGGCGGTGACCTGGGCCGGCAATTCCGGCAACGAGCGCAAGGTGCTCTACCTCACCGCGGAAAAATTCATGTACGGCTTCGTCGCCGCGCTGAAGACGCAGACGGCGCTGGCCTTCAAGGAGGCGCTGCGCGGCATCGACGTGCTCGTCATCGACGACCTGCAGTTCCTGCAGGGAAAATCGACCCAGGCCGAGTTCTGCCACACGCTGAACGCGCTGATCGACGCCGGCCGCCAGGTCGTGATCGCCGCCGACCGTCCGCCGTCCGATCTCGAGAGCCTGGACGACCGCGTGCGTTCGCGGCTCGCCGGCGGCCTCGTGGTCGAGATGGGCTCGCTCGGGGAGGATTTGCGGCTCGGCATTCTCAAGTCGCGCGTCGCGGCCGCCCGCGGCCATCATGCGAGCTTCGACGTGCCCGAGGACGTCTTGAACTATCTTGCGCGCACCATCACCCACAACGGCCGCGACCTCGAAGGCGCGATCAACCGGCTGCTGGCGCATTCCAAGCTCAACAACCAGCCGGTGACGCTGGAGATGGCCGAGCGCGAGGTGCGCGACCTGATCCGGCCGCAGGAGCCCAAGCGCATCAAGATCGAGGACATCCAGCGCGTGGTGGCGCGGCAGTACAATGTCAGCCGCTCCGACCTGTTGTCCTCGCGCCGCACGGCCAACGTGGTGCGCCCGCGGCAGGTCGCGATGTACCTCGCCAAGACGCTGACGCTGCGCTCGCTGCCGGAGATCGGCCGCCGCTTCGGCGGACGCGACCACACCACGGTGCTGCACGCCGTGCGCAAGATCGAGGCACTGGTCGCCAAGGACATTGCGCTGAACGAGGAAGTCGAGTCGCTGAAGCGCCAGCTGCAGGAATAAAGGCCTACCTTCCGCCGCGGCACGGCATCATGACGAGCGTTCCGGCCCGGCCGGGACGCTCGTCGCATTTGGTCGGTAAATCGTGGGGGAACAGCCGCCGAATCCCTTGAATCCGCCTGCCATCCGCGCCACCTTGCGCGACCCCGACGGCTTTGATCATATCGGCTGGTGATCCGGCTTTCCGGGTGTCTTCCGTGCCGCGGCGCCGCTTCCCGGCTGCCCGGCTTTTCCATCGCGTCTTCTATCTCGGGGATCGGGCGGGTAGTGCAATGAAGGTTACGGTCGAACGCGCGCAACTCCTGAAATCGCTGAGCCATGTCCACCGCGTGGTCGAGCGCCGCAACACGATTCCCATCCTCGGCAACGTGTTGGTGCGCGCCGAGAACGCGAAACTGTCACTGAAGGCGACCGACCTCGATCTCGAGGTGACGGAGACGCTCGCGGCGGAAACCGCGACCGCGGGTTCCACCACCGTGCCGGCCCACATGTTCTACGACATCGTACGCAAGCTGCCGGACGGCTCGCAGATCGTGCTGGAGGGCGACGGCGACCGTTCGGTGCTGGCGATCCGCGCCGGCCGCTCGCGCTTCACGCTGCAGACGCTGCCGGAGAACGATTTTCCCGATCTCGCCGCCGGGGACATGTCGCATTCCTTCACGCTGCCCGCCAAGGACGTCAAGCGGCTGATCGACCGCACCCAGTTCGCGATCTCGACGGAAGAGACGCGTTACTATCTCAACGGCATCTATCTGCACGCCGCCGGGACCGCCAAGGCCGCCACCTTGCGCGGGGTCGCCACCGACGGACACCGCCTCGCCCAGCTCGACCTGGTGCAGCCCAAGGGCGCCGCCGGCATGCCCGGCGTGATCGTGCCGCGCAAGACCGTCGGCGAGGTGCAGCGCCTGATCGAGGACAGCGAGGCCGACGTGACGATCGAGTTGTCGCAGGCCAAGATCCGCTTCACCATCGGCCACGTCGTGCTGACCTCGAAGCTGATCGACGGCACCTTCCCCGACTACGGCCGCGTCATCCCGCAGAACAACGACAAGGAACTCGTCGTCGACAAGAAGGATTTCGAAGCTGCGGTCGACCGCGTCTCGACCATCTCCAGCGAGCGCGGCCGCGCGGTCAAACTGTCGCTGTCGCCGGGCAAGCTGGTGCTGTCGGTGACCAATCCGGATTCCGGCAGCGCGACCGAAGAGATCGAGGTCGAATACGCCTCCGACCCGCTCGATATCGGCTTCAACTCGCGCTACCTGCTCGACATCGCCTCCCAGATCGAGGGCGAGGTCGCCGTGCTGAAGCTCGCCGACCCCGGCTCGCCCACGCTGGTCCAGGACCGCGACGACAAGAGCGCGCTCTACGTGCTGATGCCGATGCGGGTGTGAGGGGGGTGTAACTCAACTCGTCATGGCCGGGCTTGACCCGGCCATCCATCAAGCCAAATGACCTATTGGGTGTACATCCTCGCGAGTAAGCCCGGCGGAACACTCTATGTCGGAGTGACCAACAATCTGATCCGACGCGTCTACGAGCACCGCGAAGGCCTGGCCGAGGGCTTCACCAAACGCTACGGCGTCAAAACCCTGGTCTACTTCGAAGCACATGACACGATCGCGGCTGCCCTGCAGCGCGAAAAGAACATCAAGCATTGGTCGCGCGAATGGAAAATCGATCTGATCGTTGCGAGCAATCCCGAGTGGCGAGACCTCTATGATGAAATTGCCCGCTGACGCGGGCGATGGATTGCCGGGTCAAGCCCGGCAATGACGAGATGACATGACCCCTTCCCGCATCCACCGCCTGACGCTGACGCATTTTCGCAATTACAGGGCGGCGGGGCTCGAGACGCG
>NZ_JAGWUA010000051.1 GCF_028868675.1 Bradyrhizobium sp. | reverse complement strand
TGCGGTACGGGCTGGCTTGCCCTTGACGGCCATGGTCAAAGCGAACAAGCAGAACCCAGAATCCGAACCTGCCGACGCGCGCTCCGTGCGGGGCGCTGGAGACCGCTGAATGTCGTTCCGAAAGCTCCTGATCGCCAATCGGGGCGAGATCGCCATCCGCATCGCGCGCGCCGCGGCGGATGCCGGCATCGCCACGGTCGCGATCCATCCCGCCGATGACGCGTCGTCGCTGCATGTCCGCGTCGCCGACGAGGCGAAAGAGATTCCCGGTCGCGGCGCCCGCGCCTATCTCGACATCGCCGGCGTGGTGCAGGCGGCGAAGGCCGCCGGCTGCGACGCCGTGCATCCCGGCTACGGCTTCTTGAGCGAGAATGCGGAATTCGCCAGGGCGTGCGCGGCGGCAGGTCTCGTTTTCGTCGGGCCGAAGCCGGACGCGCTGGAATTGTTCGGCGACAAGGCCGCGGCGCGACAGCTTGCCAGGACTTGCGGCGTGCCGATCGTCGCCGGCACCAGCGGGCCCTCGACGCTGGAGGAGATCAGGGCGTTCTTCGACGGCCTCGGCAAGAGTGCGGCGATCGTGATCAAGGCGATGGCCGGCGGTGGCGGGAGAGGCATGCGCGTGGTGGAGAAGGCCGCCGATCTCACGGAGGCCTATGCGCGCTGCCAGTCGGAGGCGAAAGCGGCCTTCGGCTTCGACGGCGTCTATGCCGAGCGCCTGATCCGCAAGGCGCGCCACATCGAGGTGCAGATCATCGGCGATCATCACGGCGCGATCAGCCATCTCTGGGAGCGCGAATGCACTATCCAGCGCCGTCACCAGAAGCTGATCGAGGTGGCGCCGAGTCCTTCGCTCGGCGAAGCGCTGGGCGGAAAGATCATCCAGGCGGCGAAGCACCTCGCCGCCGCCGCCCATTACGACAATCTCGGCACGTTCGAGTTCCTGGTCGACGGCGCCGACGACAGCTTTGCCTTCATCGAGGCCAATCCGCGGCTGCAGGTCGAGCACACCGTCACCGAAGCGGTGCTCGGCGTCGACCTCGTCCGCGCCCAGCTCGCGGTCGCCGGCGGCGCCAGGCTTGTCTCGCTCGGGCTTGCGCAGGATGCCATTCCGAAGCCGCGCGGCTACGCCATGCAGCTTCGCGTCAACATGGAGACGCTGGACGAGACCGGCGCGCCCCACCCGACCGGCGGCGTGCTCGCGGTATTCGAGCCGCCGTCGGGCCCGGGCGTGCGCGTCGACAGTTTCGGCTATGCCGGCTACAAGACCAGCGCCGCCTTCGACTCGCTGCTCGCCAAGGTGATCGTGCACTCGTCGGGCAAGGCCTGGCACGACGTCGTTGCGAAGGCCGCGCGCGCCCTGCGCGAATTCCGCATCGACGGCGTCGTCACCAACATCGCCTTCCTGCAGGCGGTACTGGCGCATCCCGATTTCAAGACCAACCGCATCTCGACCGATTTCGTCGACCGTCACATCGCCAAGCTCGTGGCGGCGTCCGACGGCGCGGCGCGGCCGCTGTTCTTCGCGGCGGCCGAACGGCCGGCCGAGCGCGCGGCCGAGCCGCATGCCGCGCAGCCCGTGCCCGAGGGCGCGGTGATGGTGGCCGCACCCCTGCAGGGTACGGTGGTCACGATCCAGGTCAGGGAGGGCGAGATCGTGCGCCCGGGGCAGCAGCTCGCGGTGATCGAGTCCATGAAGATGGAGCATCTGGTGATGGCCGAGCAGGGCGGGCGGGTGATGAAGCTCGTTGCCGGCGACGGCGTCACGCTGATGCATGGCGAGCCGATCCTCTATCTCGAGCCGCTCGATGTCGAGGCCGACAGCGCGGCCAGGGAAGTCGAGATCGATCTCGACCACATCCGCCCCGATCTCGCCGAGCTGATCGCGCGCCAGGCCAACACGCTCGACGAAAGCCGGCCTGCATCCGTCGAGCGTCGTCGCAACACCAACCAGCGCACCGCGCGAGAAAACATCGGCCAGCTCGTCGATGGCGGCTCCTTCATGGAGTACGGCAGCCTCGCGATCGCCGCGCAGCGCCGCCGCCGCAAGCTCGACGACCTCATCAAGAACACGCCGGCCGACGGACTCATCATGGGGGTCGCCACCGTCAACGCCGAAAAGTTCGGCGCGGATGCGGCGCGCTGCATGGTGGTCGCCTACGACTACACCGTGCTCGCGGGCACCCAAGGCCACATGAACCACAAGAAGATCGATCGCATGCTGTCGCTGGCGGAACGGTGGCGCATTCCGCTGGTGTTTTATGCCGAAGGCGGCGGCGGCCGGCCTGGCGACACCGACCGGCTCGGCATGACCGGGCTCGACGGTCCGTCCTTCGTGCAGTTCGCAAAGCTCTCTGGCCTCGTGCCCGTCGTCGGTGTCGTCTCCGGCTACTGCTTTGCCGGCAATGCCGCGATGCTCGGATGCTGCGACGTCATCATCGCCACCAAGAACGCTTCCATCGGAATGGGCGGCCCCGCCATGATCGAGGGCGGCGGACTCGGCGTCTATCATCCGGCCGAGGTCGGCCCGGTCTCGTTCCAGGCGCCGAACGGCGTCATCGATATCCTGGTCGAGGACGAGGAGGAGGCGACGTCGGCCGCACAGAAATATCTGTCCTACTTCCAGGGCGCGGCGAGCGCGTGGACGGCGCCCGACCAGCGCCTGTTGCGCCGCGCGATCCCCGAGAACCGCCTGCGCGTCTACGACATCCGCTCCGTGATCGATCTTCTCGCGGACACCGGTTCCGTCTTGGAGATCCGCCGCGACTACGGCGTCGGCATGATCACGGCCTTCATCCGCATCGAGGGCGAGCCGTTCGGCCTGATCGCCAACAATCCAAAGCACCTCGGCGGCGCGATCGACGCCGACGCCGGCGACAAGGCTGCGCGCTTCCTGCAGCTCTGCGATGCCTTCGACATCCCGATCGTCTCGCTCTGCGATACGCCCGGCTTCATGGTCGGCCCCGAGGCCGAGAAGACCGCGATCGTGCGTCACGTCTCGCGCATGTTCGTGACGGGAGCGAGCCTCACCGTGCCGCTGTTCGGCATCGTGCTGCGCAAGGGCTATGGGTTGGGTGCGCAGTCGATGATCGGCGGCGGCTTCCACGCCTCCTTCTTCACGGCGGCATGGCCGACCGGCGAGTTCGGCGGCATGGGCCTGGAGGGCTACGTGCGGCTCGGTTTCCGCAAGGAGATGGAGGCGATCGCCGATCCGGTCGAGCGCGAGACCTATTATCGCAACAAGGTCGCCGAGCTCTATGCCAACGGCAAGGCGGTCTCGATCGCATCCGTGTTCGAGATCGACAACGTCATCGATCCCGCCGAGACGCGGCGCTGGATCATGGCGGGCCTGCGCTCGGTGCCGAAACCGCCGGAGCGAACGGAGAAGAAGCGGCCCTGCATCGATGCGTGGTGAAGCCGCCGCGGCGTTGGCAAAGCCGCGCCGCGTGCTACGCTGACGCCGCAGGCATCGAATCCGGAGCGGAACCATCATGCGCGAGGCGGCCCATGTCGCGGTCGATTGGGGCACCAGCAGTTTTCGGCTCTGGCTGATCGACCGCGCCGGCGGTGTTCTGGCCGAGCGGCGCAGCGACGAGGGCATGACGGTCGCGGCGAACAGCGGCTTTGACGCCGTGCTGCAGTCGCATCTCGATGCCGTGCATGCCGTGCCGGACCTGCCGGTGCTGATCTGCGGCATGGCGGGCGCGCGGCAGGGCTGGGTCGAGGCCGGCTATGTCGACACGCCGGCGCGGCTTGCCGCGATCCTGGAGCGCACGGTCAGGGTGCCCGGACAATCCCGCGACATCCGCATCCTGCCCGGCATCGCGCAGCGCGACGAAAGCGCGCCCGATGTGATGCGGGGCGAGGAGACGCAGTTGCTCGGTGCGTTCGGCGTGGATCCGGCGGACGACGCGTTGGTCTGCATGCCCGGTACCCATTCGAAATGGGTGACGGTGAGGCGAGGGGGCATCGCACGCTTCGCCACCTTCATGACCGGCGAATTGTTCGGCGCGGTCGCGCAGCACACCATCCTGTCGCATGCGCTCGCCGGCGCTGACGATGCCGAGGATGTCGCCGCATTCACGGCGGCGGTCGTCGCGGCCCGCGAGGATCCGGCGCGCGCCGCCAACCTGCTATTTCAGGTACGCTCGCGGCAACTCCTGTTCGGCGGCCGGCCCGAGGCGGCGCGCGAGACCATCTCCGGCACGCTGATCGGGATGGAGCTGGCTGCGGAACTTGCGGCAAAGGCGCGGGACGTCCGCATTACATTGATCGCATCGGGACGGCTGGCGCGTCTTTACGGGCTGGCATTCGGCGCCCTGTCGGTGCCGGTCAGTCCGATCGATGCCGACGTCTCCGTGCGCCGCGGTCTCGCCACGGCGGCCGACGCAATCTGGGCAAGCTAGAAGGATCAGGCCGATGACCGTGCCGTTCCCTACGATGAAGCGTCCGCTGGTTGCGATCCTGCGCGGCGTCAAGCCGGAGGAGGCCGAGGGTATCGTCGGCGTGCTGATCGAGGCCGGTTTCACCGCGATCGAGATTCCGCTCAACTCGCCCGATCCGTTCCGCTCGATCGAAATCGCCGTCAAGCGCGCGCCGGCAGGACTCCTGATCGGCGCGGGCACCGTGCTGACGACGGAGAACGTCGACCGGCTTCACGATGCCGGCGGCAGGCTGGCAGTCGCCCCGAATGTCGACGCGACCGTGATCGCGCGGGCGAGCGAGCGCGGCATGGTGACGATGCCGGGCGTATTCACGCCGACTGAAGCCCTGCTGGCGGCAAGGGCCGGCGCCTCCAGCCTGAAATTCTTCCCCGCGAGCGTGCTCGGGCCGTCGGGCATCTCTGCGATTCGCGCCGTGCTGCCGCCCGGCGCGATGATCGCGGCGGTCGGCGGCATCTCGGAACTCGATTTCGCCGCCTATATGAGGGTCGGCATCCGCGCCTTCGGCATGGGCTCGAGCCTCTACAAGCCCGGCATGAGCGCGCACGACGTCGCCACGCGCGCCGGGGCCACCATCGCGGCCTACGACATCGCCGCAAAAGCCTGACGCCGCTTCCTCAGAACCGCGCGCGGGCCGAGACGCGCACGGTGCGGCCCTGTCCCGGCGAGATGTTGTTGTTGCCGTCGGCGGTCGCCCAATATCCCTTGTTGAAGATGTTCTCGACGTTGAGCTGCGCGCTCCAGGTCTCGTCGATCTTGGCGAACAGGCCGGCATCGAAGCGCCAGAAGCCGGGCAGCCGCACGGTGTCGTCGGAGGACGCGAAGGAATCCGAGAAATAGATCGCGCCGAGGGAAGCCGCCCAGCGCTGATCGATCTGGTACTTGTTCCACCAGGCGAACTGGTTGTAGGGCACGAGCTGCACGCGATTGCCGGCGACGATGATCGTCGACGTGGCGCTGGCGATGCGCGCGTCGGTGTAGGCGTAGCCGAACGTGGTCTGCCAGTCCTTCGTCACATAGCCCGTCAGCGCGGTCTCGGCGCCACGGATCTTGTGGGCACCGCTCGGGAAGAAGAAGCCGGGATTGTTGGGATCGGCGATCGGCACGTTGGTGCGCGTGAGCTCGTAGACGGCGGCGGTGAACAGCAGCTTCGGCTGGATGTTCCACTTCAGGCCGACCTCGGTGTTCTCGAATTTCTGCGGCTCGAGCACCAGCGTGCCCGGGTTCAGCGTGCTGAACTGGTCGCCGGAGGCCGGCAGGTCGGAGATGCTCCAGGCGGTGTAGATCGACATGGCCTCGATCGGCTTGACGATCACGGCGGCGCGCGGCGAGACTTTTTCGTCGACCCGGTTGCGCTGAGTATTGGTGTTCAAGTCGAGCGCGGAAAGATCGAAACTGTCGTAACGGGCGCCGAGGAAGAGCTGCAGCCAGCGCGTCAACTCGATCTGATCCTGCGCATAGCCGGAGGCGATGTTGAGTCGGTATTTGCTGTTGGCGTCGGTCGCGAGATGGGTGAACACGACAGGGCCGAAATAGGTCGGGTTGAACGGGTTGACGACGTCGAACGCCTTGTTGCCGTTGTTCGGAAAAATGCCGGAATCGCGCCGCGACAGGCCGCTCTGCCGGCCGAATTCGGTGCCGAAAGCTAGCGTGTGCAGCACGGCTCCCGTATTCGTCTTGTAGACGAAGTCGGTCTGGTTGAACGCGTTCTCGCGCGGGGTGTAGTTCTGATAGGCGTTGAGCGAGAGCTGCGTGAGGTCGGGCGTCACGGCGCCGCCGCCCGGTCCGCCGCCGGTGCCGCCCGGATAGACGTTGCGATAGCCACGGTTGTAGTCGGCGTAGAGCGAGGCGTTCTTCACGGTCAGCCCGTTGCCGAAATCGTGCTCGACCACGGCCATGCCGGTCTGCACCTCGACCTTGGCACTGTTGTAGAGCGGGCTGCCGAAGAACGTCGTCAGGTCGTCATTCGGCGCGAACGGCACCGTGGGATTGAACCGCGTGGCGCCGCCGGGAATGCCGAGCGAGGGATTGCCGCGGTCGGCGAGGCGGTAGTCGTGGTAGAACTCGTACGACAGTTTCACCTTGGTGTCGTCGGTCGGCTCCAGGGTCACCGTCGGGTTGAAGCCGTAGCGCTCGAAGTGGCCGTAGTCGCGGAAGGTGTCGCTGTTCTCGTAGAAGGCGTTGAGCCGCACCGCGACGTTCTCGTTGACCGCCTGTCCGGCATCGAGCGACACGCGCTTGTCGGCGTAGGAGCCGGTCTGCATCGTCGCTTCGTAGATGCGCTGGCCGTCGGCCTCCTTCAGCGTGCGGTTGACGAGGCCGCCGCCCCCGCCGCGTCCAAACGTCAGCGCGCTTGGTCCCTTCAGCACCTCGACGCTCTGAGTGTTGTAGAGGTCGCGGAAATACTGCACGTCGTCGCGGAAGCCGTTGACGTAGAAATTCGCGCTGGAGTCCACGCCGCGAATGACGAGTTCGTCGCGATTGCCTTCGCCCTGGTGGATCGCCACCCCCGGCACGTAGCGCGTCACGCCGGTCAGGGTCTGGAACGACTGGTCGCGGATGTAGTCCTTGGTCAGCACGGTTACCGACTGCGGGATGTTGACCAGCTTGGTGTTGGTCTTGGTCGCGGTCGCGGTCGAGTCGGAATAGACGCCGACCGTGCCGGTGCGCGCGTCCTGGGTCGGCCCGAACGCGGGCTTTTGCGCCGGCGCCGTCTCGGTCTGCCGTGCGACCTGGGTCCGCCGCGTCCGTCCCGTGCTGCGTTGATCGCGTGGGCTTGCGGCAGTCGTGGAGCGCGGCTTGTTGGCCGGCGCGGTGACGCTGACGGGAGGCAGGCTGGCGCCGGGCGCCGATTGCGCGTGACCCTCTGCGGTCCACGCCGCCGCGATGCCGATGGCGAGCGCGCTCGTCGTGAGCCGCATCCGCGCGAGTGAATGGTGCCGCGCGTGCGCGTGCCCCGAATGTTGCCCCAGCATGACTTCCCCCCCCCAAGATGCAACTGATTGTCAGTGCGATCGTCTTATGCAGGGGCGGATTTGCGCGTCTAGGCCACGCGACCTGGAGTCCTTCCAACGACGCGCGCGGAGTCAGCGAGCGGCAGTCGGATTGGAATCGATCTAATCATCGTAACGGCGGACAAAGTCGTTTTCGATCAATGTCGTCTTGTTGTCGAGGGCGATTGCCGCGGCCGTCATGACCGTGCAACGCGGCGCGGCGCGCGATGCATTGGAATTCCTCTTAGAATAAGTCTTAGAACGAATCGAAGCAGGAAAGAACGAGGCACGCCATCGCGCCGTCATCTCGCCGGCGGCCACGCGAGATGCTCGTGCCGGCGGAGGAATCGTCGCCAGTGCAGCACGACACCCACGATGAGCGCCGGTGCGAAGCCGGACATGATGAGCCAGGTCGGCAGCGGCTTCGGCGAGATGAGCGTGATCGCGATGTCAGAGATCAGCCACAGCGCGGCGAACAGCACCGCGAAATCCGTGCGGGGACAGCGCAGATAGTAGAACACCGCGGTGATGATCACGGCGGGCCCGATCGCGACGCCGATCATGATCGCCGTCAGTTCCTTCGGCGTCAGCGCGTCGAGCACCATCGCGGCCAGAAGCCAGAGCGCGGCGAACATCGCGATGACGTCAATCGGATGCCGCAAGGCCATCCCTCCAGAATCCCGCGCGAGACGAAGGCATATCGTTGTGACCGGCGCGCCGGTCGTCAAGGCCCGAATCGGCAGGATATTACCTCGATCGATCGAGGGTTGCCGTGTCCCGCTCAGGTCTCGCGGTCGCGCGGCCTGCCCGACCCAGGCGCGGCGGGATGGGATCGGCTGAGCGTCTTTGACGGCAATTCGCCGAACATGCTGGCGTAGTCGTGCGCAAAGCGGCCGAGGTTCGAGAAGCCGCAGTCCAGGGCCACGCCGGTCACCGAGGTCGTGGCGTTCGGCCGGCTCAACAGGGCATGGGCACGTTCGAGCCGGATCTTCCTGGCGAAGACCATCGGCGAATAGCCGCGAGTCCGCACGAAGCTCCGGAACAGGGTGCGCGCGCTGACCCCGGTGACGTCGGTCAGGACTTCCATCGTGATCGGATGCTGCCAGTTGGCCTCGATGAACTGCTCGGCCCGCTTGATCGGGTCCGCGGAGGTCAGCGGCGGCCTCCGCTGCAGCTTGCCGGTCAGGGCGTGACGGCCGGTGAACAGCAGTTGCACGGTCACGGCTTCCTCGAGTTCGCGAAGGGCCAGCGGTGAGAGCACGCAGGGCCTGCGCTCGACCTGGTTCAGCAACGTTTCGACCAGGCCGACGAGCCCCGACAGCATGTCCTGGCTGGTAAAGTCCGCCAACTCGAAACGAACCGTGCGGTTGATCGGCGCTCCGAGCAGGGCCGCAAGCCTGCGTTCCAGGCCCTTGGCATCGAAGCGTACGAAGACCTTCTCCAGGCTCGCGCCGTAGTGAAATTCCGAGGGTTGGTCGGGCGACGCCAGGGTGGGGCAACCGACGGCCGCGGCGGCGGTCTGCTTTCCGCTGCTGGCCGCGCCCCGTCCTCTCAACGTCAGTCCCAGTGCAGCAAAGCCGCGCTTGGCAAATCTGATCCTGGCCGGCGTGCCGAACGCCCAGAAACCGAGGGCCAGTTCGTGGAGCTGGATGAAATTGCTGCGCACATTGAGGCGCGCATGATCCGGCACCTCGAATCCAGTTGCGCCGAACACGCTGACCAACTGCTGCTCGAGTTGCCGGACGTCCGTTGTGCAGAATCCATTGCTGCGAAACGACCGGTCCACGGGTTGCATGTACAGAACGTCTCAACCGGTGAACTTGATCGAGGTCAAATGCGGGTGGAACCCCCGTAATCTTGCGGAGACGCGGGCGGAAAGCGGCCAATGACCGTTCTAGGACAAAGCTGCCTTTCATGGCTTCCGGGTACGCTCGGGCCATTGCAACACACGGTCGCCATCCAATGCCGAATGTCCTCGCCTTCCCCTCGTCCGATCGCGAATTTGCGTGGAAGCCGATTTTCCCCGTGCCCGGGAGCCATGTCGCTCCCGATCCGGTGCGCTACGCTGCGTGGAGCTTCCAGGGTTTTCGCGCCAACGCCAGGCGGGAGATGGAAGCCGCAATCGCGGGACTCGAGAGAAGCTATGCGCGGATGAGGGACTGTTCGCGGACGCTCGACGATCCCGAGATCAGTGCGAAATTGCAGATCGATATCGGCTTGCTCGAGCAGCAGCTCGAGGCGGCTAAGTCGAAACTCGCCCGGCTCTGGTCGGAGCGTCCGTAAGTATCGTCAGAGGCCTGTCCGCTCCACACCCGAAAGGAAAGAGCTCGACCCATGTTGAACAATGTGAGGATCGCCGGGCGGTTGATGGTCGGCTTCGGGCTGCTACTGCTGATCACCGGAGCGATAGCCGGCTACTCGGTGTACGCATCGGGCGCCGCGCGCGAGTCGTTCGCCCGAGTGCTGAGCTTCAAGAATAACGAAGTCGGAAACGAAGCGGTGCTCGCGCGCGTCTACGAGGCGCGGATGCGCGTCTGGATCGCGCTGGCGACCGACGTCCCATCCCACTGGGACAGGGCGGAACAAGGCTTTCAGCGTGCGCTTGGTCGACTGGACGAGCTGGTCGCGAGCACCTCCGATCCTGGCCGTCAGGCGCGTGCGAGGGAGTTGCAGGCCGCGGTCTCCGAAAGCAGGACGAAGATCTTCAGGCTGAGGCAGTACCAGGGAAAGAATCCCGCGCTCGATACCCCTGAGGCGAAAGCGTCGGTCGAGGCTGCGCTGGCGGCGGCGCAAAAGATCGAGGACGTCGCCGATCCGCTGGCGCTCGCCTACCGCGAGGCCGCGGCAGTGGGCGCGGCGCAGACTGGAGAAAATCTCACCCTGGGAATCAAGATTGCCGTGGCGCTCGGCGGGCTCTGCCTGCTCGTCGGCGTCGCCCTGGCGTTCCTCACCTCTCGAAGCATCAGCGGCCCGATCCGGGCGCTGACTGCTTCGATGCTGGAACTCGCGGAAGGCAGGTTCGATGTCGTGCTGCCGGGTCTCGGTCGCAAGGACGAGATCGGCGATATCGCGGGGGCGGTCGAGAAATTCAAGGTCAAGGCTGCCGAGAAAGCGCGGGCCGAAGCCGAGGCCAGGATGCGGCGGGACCAGGCCGCCGCCCAGCAACGCAAGGCGGAGCTATGCAGGCTCGCTGACGGTTTCGAAGCGGCGGTGGGCGAGATCGTCCACGCCGTCTCCTCGGCGTCGACCGAGCTCGAAGCCTCGGCCAGCACGCTGACGGCGACTGCGGGGAGGGCACAGGAGCTGACCACGATGGTTGCTGCCGCCTCCGAAGAGGCTTCGACCAACGTGCAATCGGTCGCGTCCGCTACGGAACAGCTGTCGTCCTCCGTCACGGAGATCAGCCGTCAGGTACAGGAATCGGCACGGATGGCGAGTGAGGCCGTCGGCCAGGCGCGTTCGACCACGGAACGGGTGGGCGAGTTGTCAACGGCTGCCAACCGGATCGGCGACGTCGTCGAACTGATCAGCACGATCGCGGGCCAGACCAATCTGCTGGCGCTGAACGCCACCATCGAGGCCGCACGCGCCGGCGAGGCCGGCAGAGGGTTTGCCGTCGTCGCGTCCGAGGTGAAGGCGCTCGCGGAGCAGACCGCCAAGGCCACCGGAGAGATCGGTCAGCAGATCACGAGCATCCAGGCCGCGACCCAGCAATCGGTCGGAGCGATCAAGGACATCTCGGGTACCATCGAACGACTCTCGGAGATTTCCTCTACCATCGCGGCCGCCGTCGAGGAGCAGGGTGCAGCGACGCAGGAGATTTCCCGCAACGTCCAGCAGGCCGCCCAGGGCACCCAACACGTCTCATCCAACATCGTGGACGTGCAGCGGGGCGCCGGAGAGACCGGCTCGGCGTCTGTCCAGGTGCTGTCCGCGGCGAAATCCCTGGCATCGGATGGCAGCCGACTGAAGCTCGAGGTCGGCAGATTTCTCGATACGGTGAGAGCCGGCTAGAGGTGGCCTGACCTATTCCTCCTCCGCGCCCGGCGTCGGCCGCAGCATGAAATGGCCGAACGCCGTGGCGATCGGCCGGTCGGGGTCGTTCTGCCAGGCGCGGGCCTCGAACGCCACGATGCGACGTCCCTGCTTGACGATCGAGACGTTGGCGTAGCTGTCGAGCGCGCGGCCCGAGCGCAGATAGTTGATGGTCAGCCCGATCGGCTTGGGCGGCGCGGAGACGCCGAGCTCGCGCGTCACGCCGATGATGGCGGTCGTCTCCAGGAAGGCGCCGGTCATGCCGCCATGGATCGCGGGCAATATCGGATTGCCGATGATTTTTGGCGAGAACGGCATCACCAGCGTGCCGTCGTCGCGCACGGCGATGCCGAGACAGCGCGCGAACGGGCTGTTGGCGAACGGCCCCGTCGGATCGTCCGGCGCTTCCAGCGTCGGGACGTCGTGACGGTCCTTCGGCGGCCGGTCCGCCAGCATGTTGGTCCGGTTGGCGCCGATCATGAAGCAGGCGGTCGCGGTGGCGACCGGATCGTCCTCGGAGTCCTGGTAGGCGGTGGAGCGCACGAAGGCGATCGAGCGGGTGACGCGGTAGCATACCGAATGCGCCTTGATGGCGAGGCCGGGGGTGGCCGGCTTCTGGTAGTCGATGCGCAGATCCAGCGTCGCGATCGCACCCGTGGCGTCGAGCGCGAGCTGCACGGCCATGCCGCAGCTCTCGTCCAGCATCGCGGTGACGACGCCGCCGTGCAGCACGCCGGTCTCGGTGTCGCCGACGAAGACGGGGCGGTAGGCCAGGCTCGACCAGGCCTCGCCCGGCGCGGCGCGGTCGAGCTGAAGCCCGCTGATGTGGCCATAGACGGAATGGCGGCGCTTGACCACCTCGGCCAGCGCGTCGAACGGGAGGGAGGTGCTTGGTGATCTGGTCATGACGATCTTTTAGACCAGCGCCGTGAGCCGCGCAAAACGTCGCACCTGCAAATGTTCCGGACTTTGCTCGGCCGTTTCGGAGCTCGACAGGTCGCCGCGAAGCGCCGATGGTGGCGCCTTGTCCCGAGGGCTCAGGACCGAGCCCCAAACCGCGCGGAGGCCCCATGGCAGACCCCGATACGCCGCCGACCGAGCCGGGGGGCGTGAGCATCTCCACCGCCAGTTCCGAGCGGGCGCCGTTCATCTATTTCGACGGCGCGTCCTGCTTCGGTCACCACAATGGCGCCATCCAGATCGAGCTCGCCGCCAACCTGCTGATGCCGGTCGGCGCCGGCGTGAGGATCGACGTGATCCAGACCGGACATCTGCGCTGCAGTCCCGCGGCGGCGCTTGCCCTGCGCGAGGCGCTCGACAAGGCGCTTGCAATGTATCAGCAGAACCAGGCGCAGGCGCAGGCCGAGATCGTTCCCGCCATGAAGAACTGAGGGGCCTCGCCGGCTTGCACGAGGCGCGCCCGCCCTGCATACTCGTTTCATGCGCATGACGGGCCGGATGTTGCTGTACGTCGTCGCCGCGGTTGCCGTGGCGGCCTTGCTTGCGCATGTCGCCCACGTCGATCTCGGGCTGTCCCGGCACGCCCTGCGGACCGACGCGCTGCTGTCGGCCGCCGGACTGAGCGGCTTCCTCGTGCTGTTCTATGCGGACCGGTTCGGCAACCGCCGCTAGCGCGAAACGGCGCCGATCACCCCTTCGTCACGTGCATCTTCGGCGTCTTGCCGCCGTTCCATTTGCCGCCGAGCGCGCGCTCGATCTGGGCGGCGAGCTGCAGCAGAAGGCCGTCATTGGCCTGCTTGGCGATCGCCTGGATGCCGAGCGGCAGACCGTGCTCGTGCTGCGCCATCGGCAGCGAGATCGCGGGGATGCCGCAGAGATTGGCGAGCGGGGTGAAGGCGAAATTGCGCCAGAGATTGCCGAACCAGTCGAGCACGTCGGGATTGTCCGAGATCGTCAGATATTCCTTCGTGCCGACCTTCGGCGTCGGCAGCGCGGTGACCGGCGTCAGGATCACGTCCCATTGCTCGAAGAAGATGCCGAAGGCGCGCGAGGTGGCGTTGAACACCGCCTGCATGCGCGCCCGATCGGCAAAGCTCGTGTGCCGGCCCGCTTCCCAGATCCGGACGTTGACGGGCTCGATCAGATCGGCGGGCGGGCGTTCCAGCGCGCGCGCGGCGAGCATGTTGGAGATCACGACGGCGAAGTTGCTGATGTAGCAGGTGGTCTGGGCGTCGAAGGCGGCGGCAAAGTCGAGCTCGGGTAGCGCGTAATCGACGTGATGGCCGAGGCCCTCGAGGAAGCGGCCGGCCTTCGCCAGTTCGTCCGCGATGTGCGGCGTCGCGCGATAGTCGCCCCATCGATGCGACAGCGCGATCCTCAGCTTTGCGGGATCGCGCTTGATCATCTCGGCGTAGGGCTGGGCGGTGGTCCAGAACGGCATGAACTCGCCCGGCGCCGGTCCGCGGCAGTGGTCGACGAAGGCCGCCGTGTCGCGCACCGAGCGCGACTGGCAGCCCTGGATCGACACGAGCCCGGTGAGATCGGACAGATGCGGCGCGAGCGAGAACACCCCGCGCGACACCTTCAGCCCGATATTGCCGTTGACGCCGGCGGGAATGCGGATCGAGCCGCCGCCGTCGGTCGCATGTGCGATCGGCACCACGCCGGCGGCGACCATCGCCGCGCTGCCCGCCGATGACCCGCACGTGGTGTAGTCGGTATTCCAGGGATTGCGCGTGACGTAGACGGCCGGGTTGTCGGCCGAACTGCAGACGCCGAACTCCGGCGTCGTGGTTCGCCCGATCAGGTTGAGGCCTGCGTGACGGAACTTCGTCGTCAGGAAGGTGTCGGCGGCGGCGCGGTTGCCGCGCATCAGGAGCGAGCCCATCTCCTGCAGGCGGCCCTTCATGGTCGGGCCGAGATCCTTCATCAGGAAGGGGAGGCCCGCGAACGAGCCGTTCAGGTTGGTGCCGTCCCTGGCCGGGTCGGCGATTACGTCCTCGAACAGCTCGACCACGCCCGACAGCGCCGCATCGACCTTGGCGACGCCGGCGGCCGCCTGGCGCGCCAGTTCCTGCGGCGTCAGCTCGCCCTTGCGAACGCACTCGGCCAACGCAACGCCGTCATGCTGTGCCCATTCACTCCAGCTCATCGGCAAGGTCATGCGATTTGGTCCTTTCGTGGAGCGCCACCTTAGTTTCGCGGGGAATCGAGTCAATCGAGCCGGCGCGCGCATCTGGTGTGCGTGGTACACGGTTTGATCCAACGCAAGAATTCGCCGTTGCGCGGATGCTTTACTGCATGGCGGAATCAATGCGGCGAGGGACCCCGAGCATGCGGCGCAACGCCCGGATTCACATCAGCCTCAATATCCTGATCGCGGCCCTGTTGCTCGCCGCGGGGAACGACATCGCGCGTGCCGCGGACAGCGTGTCGGCGGGCCTTCGCCTCGCCGACGCCTGGTGTAGGGCATGCCACGCGATCGAGCCGCACATGGCGGCCGTGTCCGACCAGGCGCCGAGCTTCTGGGCGGTCGCCAACCGGCACGGCACGACGGCGCTGTCGCTCAAGGTGTTCTTGAGGACCAGCCACCAGAACATGCCGAATCTGGTCGTCTCGCCCGAGGAGGCCGACGATCTCGCCGATTACATCCTGAGCCTGAAGACCGAGTAGCTCACGGCAAGCCGGACGACGCGAAGAAAAATCCGGTGCAGGCGAGTCCCCGCATTCCGCTGCGCTCCATACGGGCTACGCGATTCCTCTCCTGCCGACCCACGAAAAGTGGCGAAATCGCGGACGTTGCCGTTGGCTCCGCGCAACAAAAACTCCTCTGTCGACGATTGTCCATCGCATCTTGATGAATCGATCCCGGTTGGTCCATAAGCGGCGTCCCGCTTCCGGCGTCCGGTTGCGTCGCGTGCTTGGGTGGTGAGGTCCGGCGTGGCAAATATCAATCAGAAGATTGCGCAAGAGCTTGGGGTGCGGGAGGAGCAGGTCGAGGCGGCGGTGACGCTGCTCGACGGCGGTGCCACGGTTCCCTTCGTTGCCCGCTATCGCAAGGAGGCGACCGGCGCGCTCGACGATGCGCAGTTGCGCACGCTGGAGGAGCGGCTCGGCTACCTGCGCGAGCTCGAGAGCCGCCGCAAGGCAATTTTGGAGTCGATCCGCGAGCAGGGTAAGCTCGATGCGGCGCTGGAAGCCAGCATCGTGGCCGCCGACAGCAAGGCGCGCCTCGAGGACATCTATCTGCCGTTCAAGCCGAAGCGCCGCACCAAGGCCGAGATCGCAAGGGAGGCCGGCCTCGAGCCGCTCGCCGATCGGCTTCTCACGCAGCCGACGACCGATCCGAAGTCCGCGGCCGAAGCCTTCGTCAACGCCGAGAAGGGTGTAGCGGATGCCGCGGCCGCACTCGACGGCGCGCGCGCCATTCTGGTCGAGCGCTTCGACGAGGACGCCGACCTGATCGGAAGCTTGCGCGAGGAGATGTGGACGAACGCGCGCATGGTCTCCACCGTGCGCAAGGGCAAGAATACCGAAGGCGAGAAGTTCAAGGACTATTTCGACTGGTCCGAGCCGCTGACGAAGCTGCCCTCGCACCGGATCCTCGCGATGTTCCGCGGCGAGAAGGAGGAAATCCTCGATCTCCAGATCCAGCCCGAGGTGGAGGCGCCGCCCGCAGGCCAGCCGAGTGCGTATGAGTTGAAGATCATGAAGCGGTTCGGCGTCGCTGATCTCGCTCGCGCCGCCGACCGCTGGCTGATCGAGACCGTGCGCTGGGCCTGGCGGACGAAAATCCAGGTGCACCTCAACATCGACCTGCGGATGCGGTTGTGGACGGCCGCCGAGACCGAAGCCGTGCGCGTGTTCGCCTCCAATCTGCGCGATCTCCTGCTCGCCGCACCGGCCGGCGCCCGCGTCACCATGGGGCTCGATCCCGGCTATCGCACCGGCGTCAAGGTCGCGGTGGTGGACGCGACCGGTAAGGTGGTGGACACCACCGCCATCTATCCCCACGAGCCGCAGCGGCAATGGGACGAGGCCCTTGCGATCCTCGGCAAGCTCGCGCTGAAGCACCGCGTCGACCTGATCGCGATCGGCAACGGCACCGCTTCGCGCGAGACCGACCGGCTCGCGACCGAGCTCGTCAAGCGCCTGGGCGAATTGAAGATGACCAAGATCGTGGTGTCGGAAGCCGGCGCGTCGGTGTACTCGGCCTCGGCCTTCGCGTCGGAAGAGCTGCCCGGCCTCGACGTCACGCTGCGCGGCGCGGTGTCGATCGCCCGCCGCCTGCAGGATCCGCTCGCCGAGCTCGTCAAGATCGAGCCCAAGGCGATCGGCGTCGGCCAGTACCAGCACGATCTCGGCGAGGCCAGGCTGGCGCGCTCGCTCGATGCCGTGGTCGAGGACTGCGTCAATGCGGTCGGCGTCGACGTCAACACCGCCTCCGTGCCGCTGCTGTCGCGGGTATCGGGCATCAACGCCGGTCTCGCGGCCAGCATCGTGCAGCACCGCGATACGAACGGTCCCTTCAAGTCACGCAAGGCGCTGAAGGATGTGGCGCGGCTCGGGCCGAAGGCGTTCGAGCAATGTGCGGGCTTCTTGCGCATCCTCGGCGGTGAGGACCCGCTCGATGCCTCCGGCGTGCATCCGGAGGCCTATCCGGTGGTGCGCCGGATTCTCACCGCGACCAGGAGCGACATCAAGGCGCTGATCGGCAACGGCGAAGTGGTGCGCACGCTCAAGCCGCAGAATTTCGTCGACGAGACCTTTGGCCTGCCGACGGTGACCGACATCCTGCGCGAACTGGAAAAGCCCGGCCGCGATCCACGTCCGGCGTTCAAGGCGGCCGTGTTCAAGGAAGGCGTCGAGGAGATCAAGGACCTCGAGAAGGGCATGATCCTGGAGGGTACGGTGACCAATGTCGCCGCCTTCGGCGCCTTCGTCGACATCGGCGTCCACCAGGACGGCCTCGTGCACGTCTCGGCGATGTCGAAGACCTTCGTCAAGGACCCGCGCGACGTGGTGAAGCCCGGCGACATCGTCAAGGTCAAGGTGCTGGACGTCGAGGTCGCGCGCAAGCGCATCTCGCTGACGCTGCGGCTCGACGACGAGGTCGGTGCGAGGACGGACGCGCCCGGCGCGTCCCGCGACGCCGGGCGTTCGTCCGGCAAGATGACCTCCTCCGCGCCGCGCAAGGGCCAGGAGCAGGCCGGCGGTGCGCTCGCCGACGCGCTGCGGCGTGCTGCGGAGAAGAACGGACGTGGCAAGCCCGTGTGAGGCGCGGGCCCTCAAAGGACTGCGTCGGCTGGCTCGACCCGTCTTCCCTGCGGCGGCGAGCTGGACGTCAGCGTTCGCTCAGCAGGCGCGTCGCGAGCGTTGTGGGAGGCTGCCGGACGGGTGGCAGCGGCACGGCTGCCGGCTCAGGGAGGACACTCGCGGCCCGGCGAGTCTTGCCAGGTATGCCGAAGGTGCGCGCCGCCTCGGGCTTGCGCGGCCGATAGAAGATCGTGGCGCGATCGATGTAGGCGACCGGGAGATGGGTATCGACCAGGACGGCCGGACCGAGATCGGCGACCGTCATATTGACGCCGCCCGCGATGTCCGATGCGGGTTTCGCATCGGCCGTGGCGACGCCGTCGGTTGGCGCGGGCTGCGCAAGGCTCACGGCTTCGCGCGCCGCCACGAGATAGGATGCCGGCCCGACCGAGGCCACCGAAATGTGCATGAACAGCAGATAGCCGCCGGCCGTGACGACCGCCAGTCCCGAGACGGCCATGATGCCGGAGGCCACCTTGCGCGCGACCGCGGCGATGCGGTGGCGCGATGCGGCCGCCTGCTCCTGGTATGCGAGCATCAGCAGATGGTCATAGGCAGCGCGCTGCTCGTCATCGGAAAGGATGTCGTTGGCGTGGACGATCTGCCTGAATTTTTGAGCTGCGTCGGGATCGCCCGGATTGAGATCGGGATGCGCTCCCTTGACCGCCTTGCGGAAGGCGGTCCTGATCTCGTCGGCGCCGTCGTCGGACAGCGCTCCGAGCAAATCGTAGAGAGTCGTCATCGTCGGGCTTGCCGTACTCCCGCCTCCTCGGAAACCTCCGCCGCGTTTCAAGGGAGAGCGTACACAACTGAACTGATACGGCTCGATGCTGTCGGCCCAGTGCGGCGGAAAAATGACTATAAATTGATCGCGTTGCGGCGCGCTGCGAGCACAACTGCGTCGGTCCGGCCGGCGATCGGCGCCGCTGATCTCGCCGTCGCAGATTTCCTTGGCCTGAGCTCTCGTTCTGTAACCGCTGCGGGACACTTGCAGCGACAGCGACGCTGGACCCGCGAGCAGGATTTGCGTGTGAAGTCAGTCGCACCGATAGATTGTGAAGAGTTATGTCAATTATTCTTGATTGAGTCCTCGCGAACAACCCGTCGGCGCTATGGAGGGCCGCGCCTTGCTGGGGATTTTTCCCCGTGATAGCAGGCAGCTTGATCGCGCCCGATCTTGCGAGACCCATTGCCCGACATGCCCGATTTTCACGGCGTCTTTCCCTATCTCGTCTCCCCCGTCGACGCGAACGGTGCGATCCGCACCGACGTGCTCGGCCGGCTCTGCGACGATCTGATCGGCGCAGGGGTGCACGGACTGACGCCGCTGGGCTCAACCGGCGAATTCGCCTATCTCAACGCCACGCAGCGCACGGCCGTGGTGCAAGCCACGATCGAGGCGGCGAAGGGACGCGTCCCCGTCATTGCCGGCGTCGCCTCGACCTCCACCGCGGATGCGGTCGCGCAGGCCAGGGCCTGTGAGAGGCTCGGCGCCAGCGGAATTCTGGCGATCCTGGAGGCCTATTTCCCGGTGGCGGATGCGCAGATCGAGGCGTATTTCCGCAGCATCGCCGATGCCGTGGACGTCCCCGTCGTCATCTACACCAATCCGCAATTCCAGCGATCCGATCTCACCCTCGACGTCATCGCGCGCCTCGCCGAGCATCCGCGCATCGGCTACATCAAGGATGCCTCCACCAATACCGGGCGGCTGCTCTCGATCATGAACCGCTGCGGCGACCGGATGCGCGTGTTCGCGGCCTCTGCGCATATCCCCGCCGCCGTGATGCTGATCGGAGGCCTGGGGTGGATGGCAGGGCCGGCCTGCATCATCCCCCGGCAGAGCGTTGCGCTCTACGACCTCTGCAAGGCCGGGCGCTGGGACGAAGCCATGGCGCTGCAGCGGCGGCTCTGGCGGATCAACGAGGCCTTTGCCCGCTTCAACCTCGCCGCCTGCATCAAGGCGGGCCTCTCCATCCAGGGCTACGACGTCGGCGATCCCATCCCGCCGCAGGCCGCGCTGAGCCCCGAGCAGCGCAAGATCGTGGAAGCGGCACTCAGGGACGTCGGCTGAACGCAACGCCGACTGGTCTGCTCCGGATCGATCCACTAAGAACCACGCCTGCCAAAGACTTGAAGGACCAGCGAATGAACATTCTTCCCGGCGATTTGCGTTTCGGGGCGGGCCAGCCCGTCAAGCGTTTGGAAGACCAGCGACTGCTCACCGGGAAGGGACAGTTCATCGACGACAAGCCGGAAGAGGGCGCGCTGTGGCTGCACGTGCTGCGCTCGCCGCATGCGCACGCCAGGATCGTGTCGATCGACACCAGCGTAGCAGGCGGGATGCCGGGCGTGACCGCGGTCTACACCGGCGCCGACCTCGTCAGGGACGATATCGGCACCATCCCGACACTCACCATCTTCATGCGCCCCGACGGCAAGCCGATGACGGTGCCGCCACGGCGGCTGCTCGCGCACGAGATCGTGCGCTACGCCGGCGAGGCGGTGGCGGCGGTGGTCGCGAGCACCCGCGCACAGGCGCATGCCGCCGCGGAAGCGATCGCGGTCGACTACGAGGTGCTGCCCGCGGTGGTCGACCCCGTCGCGGCGGTGAAGCCCGGCGCGCCAGTGGTGTGGCCCGAGGCGCCGGACAACATCGTCGGGGCGATGAGCTATGGCGATGCCGGCAAGGTCGCCGAGGCTTTCGCTAAGGCCGCCCATGTGGTCGAACTCGATCTGGTCAGCCAGCGCCTGGTGCCCTCGGCCATGGAGCCGCGCTCGACCATCGCCGAGATCGAGAAGAAGACCGGCCGCCTGCTGCTGCACGTGCAGTCGCAGACGCCCGCCTCGACCCGCGACGTTCTTGCGGGCGCGGTGCTGAAGCGCCCGCTGGACAGCGTGCGCGTACTGGTCGGCGACATCGGCGGCGGCTTTGGCCAGAAGACCAATCTCTATCCGGAAGACGGCATCGTCGCCTATGCCGCCACCAAGTTGAACAGGAAGATCCGCTGGCGCGGCGATCGCACCGACGAGTTCGTCGGCGGCACCCACGGCCGCGATCTCACCTCGACCGCCGCCTTCGCGCTCGACGACAAGGGCAAGGTGCTGGCCTATCGCGTCAGATCGATCGGCTGCACCGGCGCCTATTCCTCCGGTGCGGCCAACATCATCCCGCTGGTGCTGGGGCCGTTCGTGCAGACCGGCGTCTACGACCTGCCGCTGGTGCATTTCGAGGTGAAGACGGTGATGACCAACACCGCGCCCGTCGGCGCCTATCGCGGGGCGGGCCGGCCCGAGGCCGTGTTCATCGTCGAGCGGCTGTTCGACGCGGCAGCACGGCAGATCGGCATGGATCCGCGCGCGATCCGCAAAGCGAACTACATCAAGCCGGCGCAGCTACCCTACACCAACGCCGCCGGCCAGGTCTACGATTCCGGCGCCTTCGCGCACATGCTGGATCGTGCCGTCAAGCTTGCCGACTGGGACGGCTTTGCGGCGCGAAAACGGGCCGCTAAGAAGAAGGGTCTGCTCTACGGCCGCGGCCTGACCAGTTACATCGAATGGACCGGCGGCCGTGCGCACACCGAGAAGGTCAGCCTGCATGCGACCGCGCAGGGGCGCGTCATCCTGCATTCCGGCACCATGGCGATGGGGCAGGGGTTGCAGACCACCTACACCCAGATGATCTCGGATACGCTCGGCATCCCCATGGACAGGATCGACGTCGTGCAGGGCGACACCGATCTCGCCACCGGTTTCGGCAGCGTCGGCTCGCGTTCGCTGTTCGTCGGCGGCACGGCGGTCGCGGTCTCCTCCAACGACCTGATCCAGAAGGCGCGTGAGAAGGCCTCGAACGTGCTCGAGACCTCGATCGAGGACATCGAGTATCGCGACGGCGTCCTCACCGTGGTCGGCACCGACCGCCGCATCAGCCTGTTCGAGATCGCCGAGAAGGAATCTGGCGCCAGGCTGAGCGTCGATTCCGAGGGTGAGGTCGACGGGCCGAGCTGGCCGAACGGCACGCATATCTGCGAGGTCGAGATCGACCCGGAGACCGGCGTCTCCCGCGTGGTGCGCTACACCACCGTCGACGACGTCGGCGTCGCCGTGAACCCGATGCTGGTCACCGGCCAGATCCATGGCGGCGTTGCCCAAGGCATCGGCCAGGCGCTCTATGAGGGCGTCGCCTACGATGCCGAGGGCCAGCTCCTGACTGCAAGCTATCAGGACTACTGCATCCCGCGCGCCGACGACATACCGCCGATCGAGGTGACGCTCGACGGCTCCGCGCCGTGCCGCACCAATCCGCTGGGCGCAAAAGGCTGCGGCGAATCCGGCGCCATCGGCGGCCCGCCCTGCGTCACCAACGGCGTGATGGACGCGCTCGCCGAGATCGGAATCAAACAGCTCAACACGCCGCTGACGCCGCAGAAGATCTGGCAGGCGATCCGCGACGCGAAGGCGGGGTAGCACCACTGTCGTCCCGGGGCGCGCGAAGCGCGAGCCCGGGATCCATAACCACAGGGAGATGTGGTTACGGGGATTGGGGGTTACCGCTTAGCCACATAATTGTGCGCTGTGGCTATGGGTCCCCGCTTCCGCGGGGACGACACTGAATGTGTGGGGCCGGCGTGCGTTACCTTGGCAATCCTAGATCCCCAGCATCATCTTCGCGATGATGTCGCGCTGGATTTCCGACGTGCCGCCGAAGATCGTGTAGGCCCTTCCGTTGAGATATTCCGGCACGACGGTGAGCATGTCCTCCGGGATCGGCGGCTCGTGGTTGAGCCTGTAGAGCGGACGCATCGGCTCGACGGCAAGCGCGTCATGGCCGACGACGTCCACGCCGAGCCGCGTCACGGCCTGGCGGATCTCGCTGACTCGCAGCTTCAGGATCGACGACACCGCGCCGGGGTTTTGCCCGGTCTGCAGCGCCGAGAGCACGCGCAGCTCGGTCATCTCCAGCGCGTCGATGTCGATTTCGACCTCGGAGATGCGGGTTGCGATGTCCGGGCTGTCGATGGCGCGGCCGGTCAGATCGGATTCCGCGAGCTCGGCGATGGCCTTCAGGCCCTCGCGCAGTTTTGCCGACGCGATGCCCGAGCCGCGCTCGAATTCGAGCAGGTATTTGCCGTAGGTCCAGCCCTTGCCCTCCTCGCCGACGCGGTTGGCGACCGGCACGCGCACGTCGTCGAAGAACACCTGGTTGACCTCATGGTCGCCGCCGATGGTCAGGATCGGGCGGATGGTGATGCCCGGCGTCTTCATGTCGATCAGGATGAAGCTGATGCCGTCCTGCTGCCGCGGCCCGTCATTGGTGCGCACCAGCGCGAACATGCGGTTGGCGTGATGGGCATGCGTGGTCCAGATCTTGGTGCCGTTGATCACGTAGTCGTCGCCGTCGCGCACCGCGCGCGTCTTCAATGAGGCGAGGTCGGAGCCGGAGCCCGGCTCGGAATAGCCCTGACACCAGTAGTCCTCACCGGAGAGGATCCGCGGCAGGTAGAAGTTCTTCTGCTCCGGCGAGCCGAAGCCGATGATGACGGGGCCGACCATCTTGACGCCCATCACGTTGACGTTCGGCACGCCGGCGCGCGCGGACTCGGTCTCGAAGATCCAGCGCTGCGCCGGCGTCCAGTCCGGCCCGCCATGTTCGACCGGCCAGCCCGGCGCGCCCCAGCCCTGCCGGTGCAGCGCCCGCTGCCAGGCCATGCCGATGTCGGGATCGGAGAACACCGACGGGGTCAGCGCGGTGGCGCGCTTCATCTCCGGCTTGAGGTTCTTGGCGATGAAGGTCCGCACCTCGTCCTGGAAGGCGCGCTCCTCGGCGTTGAACGACAAGTCCATGTTGCGCTCCCTCTGTCAGGCCGGCACAGCGGCGCGGCCGAGCATGGCGTGGCGGCGATAGTGATGCGCGCTGCCGCCGAACAGCGTGTCGAAGGCGACCAGGCGCTTGAAATAGGCGCCGACCTCGAGCTCCTCGGTGACGCCCATGCCGCCATGAAGCTGGATCGACTGCTCGCCGACGAAGCGTGCGGACTTGCCGATCTTGGCCTTGGCGCCCGAGGCGGCGCGGCCGCGCTCGACCGGCTCGGCGTCCACCTTCAGCGCCGCGCGCAGCGCCATCGAGCGCGCCTCGTCGCACTGCATGGCCATGTCGGCGAGGCGATGCCGGATCACCTGGTTGGCCGACAGCGGCCGGCCGAACTGCTGGCGGATCTTCGTGTACTCGAGCGTCATGTCGAGCAGCGTCTGCATGATGCCGACGGCTTCCGAACCGAGCGCGGCCATGGCGCGGTCGACGGCCCACTCGATCGCCGGCAGTGCATCGTCGCCGCCACCGAGCAGCGCGTCCTCGGGCAGATGCACGTCGGAGAGCTCGAGATTGCAGGCGCGGCCGCCGCCGAGGCGGGCGAAGTCGGTCAGCGTCAGGCTCGGTGTCTGCGCCGGCACCAGGAACAGGCCGATCCGTCCCGACGGCCCCCGATGGTCATGGATGTGCGCGGAGACGATGATCTGTTCCGCCGCATGGCCGTCGAGCACGGCGACCTTCCGGCCGGACAGGCGCCAGCCTTCCGCGCTCTTGTTGGCGATGGTCGCGACATTGCCGAGATCGAATCGCGCCGCGCGCTCGGAATGCGCAAGCGCGAGCATCAGCGAACCTTCCGCGACCTTGGGCAGGATTTTCCGCTTCTGCTGCTCGCTGCCACGTTTTTCGACCAGCGCCGCGCCGAGCACCACGGTCGCCACATAGGGCTCGGACACCAGCCCGCGTCCGAATGCCTCCATCAAGATGCCGACGTCGACCGCCCCGCCGCCGAGTCCGCCATAGGCTTCGCCGATCGGCAGCGCGAGCCAGCCGAGCTCGGCAAA
>NZ_JAGWUA010000259.1 GCF_028868675.1 Bradyrhizobium sp. | reverse complement strand
GCGGAAGACGTTATCCAGGATCCTGGCGTTGTTCGGCTCCTGCTCGAACTTCACCAGCTGATTGTCAACGGTGTCCAGGCTCTCGCTGGTCTCCGTCAAAAACTCCCGCAACAGATCATCCATGGAAACAGGCCTTCATACAGGGAGGGCGCGCGAGATCGACGCGCCTTTCGGAATGCGGCCAGCTTCACCGGAAAGCGTTTAATATTGGTTGAGTATGTGCAAAGGAACGGAACCAACAAGGAGATAAGACGCCCCGAACGAGCCGAGGCATCCCGTCAAGCCTTGGTTAACCAACTGAGATTGAAACGCGTTTACGAAGCGGTAACGACGATCGTCTCGCCTTCGGGCGCGAGCGTCACCGTGAGCCTGCAGGCCTGCGCGAGCAGCCGCGTATAATAAGGCTGGATCGCGTGGGCATCGGCCGCGGGTCCCCGCTCGCCGCTCAGGAGCTCGGCGATGTTCTGCGGCAAGCGCGCATTCAGGCCGGACGCGGTGACGCGAAAGCTCATCGTTTCGCCCTCGCCGATCGGATCGATGGTCAGCGTGCCGCCGCGCGGGATGGTGTGCTGCGCGATGACCAGCATGTTGAGCAGCAGCTTGACCCGGTTCTTCGGCAGCAGGAGCCGCGGCAGATTCCAGGTGATCGTGCACTTGCCGTCCTCGATGTGGCCGCGCGCCATGGCCTGGGCGTCGCCGAGATCGATCTGCGCGCCGGACGACCCGGCTGCGCCGAAGGCAAGACGGCAGAATTGCAGCCGCGCGGAAGCCGTCTTGGCGCTCTTGCGGATCAGTTCGAGGGCGAAGTCGCGGTCTTCGGGCTTGGGATTGTCGTCAAGGACTTCGAGACCGTTGACGATGGCGCCGACCGGGCTGATCAGATCATGGCAAACCCGCGAGCACAGGAGTGCTGCGAGTTCGAGCGTATCGGGAACGGGACCGGGTGACGAGGTGCCAGACATAGATGGTTCCTGGATTTGCACGGCGCGGACGCGGCGAATCACGCATGCTTGACGGACGGCGCGGGTTCTAACATTCGCACCCCTCGTGCAGCTAGCGCTTGCGACGGGTTCGGGGCCATAAGGACGAGGCGAATCGGGCGGGATGAAGGACGAGGCTTGTCGATGAACGGGGCATGCAGGTGATGCGGACGATCGATGGCGAGGGCGCATCCAGCCTGCTGGAACCGCTGACGGCGCTGGTGGTGAAGGCGGGCGAAGCCATCCTTGCGGTCAACCGCGCCGCGATGCGGGTCGAGGGCAAGCTCGACGGCTCGCCGGTCACCGAGGCCGACCTCGCCGCCGACCGCATCATTGCCGACGGTCTGGCCCGGCTTGCTGTGGATGTACCGACGCTTTCGGAAGAGCGGGCTCAGCGCGCAAAACCGCCGTTCCCGGAGAGCTTCTTCCTGATCGATCCGCTCGACGGCACCAAGGAGTTCGTGGCCGGACGCGACGAGTTCACCGTAAACCTCGCGCTCGTCACCAGGGGCACGCCGCTGCTCGGGATCGTGGCCGCGCCCGCGCTCGGGCTGATCTGGCGCGGCATCGTCGGGCGCGGCGCCGAACGGCTGCGGATCGAGGCCGCCGGTAGCGGTAGCGCCGAACCGATCCATACCCGTCCGCTCCCGAAGGCGGGGGAGCCCTGGATCGCGGCGGTCAGCCGTTCGCATGGCGATGCAAAGAGCGAGGCGTTCATCGCGGGCCGTCCCGGAGCGGTCCGTCGCGCGCTCGGTTCCGCAGTGAAGTTCGGCTGTATTGCGGAAGGCTCCGCCGACATCTATCCGCGCCTCGGCCCCACCTCGGAATGGGACGTCGCCGCGGGCTGCGCGGTCGTCACCGCGGCCGGCGGCCGGGTCACCGACGAGCGGGGCCGCGATCTCAGCTTCGGCGAGGGACGCAACGGGTTCATCGTTCCAAAATTCATCGCCTGGGGCGATCCGCAGGCCGCGCGCGCCTACTGGGAAAGCCCGTCCTGAAGCGCCGGCCAGCGTTTCCGCGCCTCATCCAGGAAGCGGCCGGGATTGGCGGCAAAGGCGTCGCGATTCGCTTCCAGGCTGAACAGATAGAGTCGTTGCGCCGAAATCGCGAAGAATCGGGGATTGCCGGCAACCGCGATCCCGCGGGCGACATCGGTCGGGTCGTAGCCGCCGAACTGCGGCCCGTAGACCTCGGGATGGGCCAGGAAGGACGCCCGGTTCCCCTCGTTCTGGAAACGCCAGACCGCGCCCGCCTGGCTTGCCTCGAACTCGGCCGAGCCCTGCGCGGGCTTGCCATCGATGAAATAGGCCAGCGGGTCGAAGCCCTCGATGGCGACCCCGGAGAAGCGGTTGACCACGACGCGCTCGGTGGTCGCGGCCTGCGCAGCGGACCAAACCCCGCCCGGACTCGGTCCAACCAGACAAATACCCGCCACCAGGCTGATCAAGGCGATTCCGGGGCGCGAAGGGCTGCTTTCCTGCCGTTGTGCCGTCATAGTTGCTACGGATAACATCCGAGTCGAGGGGATATCCGGCGCAACCTAGAGCCGCGACTGTTGGCGTCAGGTTAAACAAGCGGTCGGATTCGATACCAGGGGTAGGTTTATGACTTTCGCATCACGCCTTGCCGCAGTCGCGTTCGTCGCGCTGGTGGGCTGGATCGTGCCGGCGTCCGCACAGCAGGCCCCGCCGCCCAATCTGCCGCCGCCGCAACGTACCCCCGCGCCCAATACCTACGGTCCGGACGAGCTGGTGGGCGCCGGGCACCGCTTCTTCGGCAACGTCTCGCGCGGGCTCGCCTCGATCATCGAGAAGGCGGTTAGCCAGTGGGGCCTGCCGAACGGTTATATCCTCGGCGAGGAAGGCTCCGGCGCCTTCGTCGCCGGCCTGCGCTATGGCGAAGGCACGCTCTACACCAAGAATGCCGGCGACTTGCGGGTCTTCTGGCAGGGTCCCTCGCTCGGCTTCGACTGGGGCGGCGACGGCGCGCGCACCATGACGCTGGTCTACAACCTGCCGGCCACCAACGCGATCTACCAGCGCTTCGCCGGCATCGACGGCTCCGCCTACATCATCGGCGGCTTCGGCATGACGGCGCTGACCGCCAACAACATCGTGCTGGTGCCGATCCGCTCGGGCATCGGGCTGCGGCTCGGCGCCAACATCGGCTACCTGAAATACACCCCGCGCGCGACCTGGAACCCGTTCTAGGCAGGCGCCTCTCCCGTCCGGTTACGGATTCACGTTAACGACGGGCCGGGGCTGGCGTCCGGCCGGCCCGCCGTGGCATTGTCTTTGGTAAATTTTTCCTTCGTTGACGGAGTTCTGGCTCATGGTCGAACCGATCATGTATCTGGCGATCGGTTTCCTGCTGTCGATGCTGTGCGGGCTCGCGATCGTGCCGCTGGTGCATAATCGCGCGGTGCGCCTGACCACGCGCCGGCTCGAGGCCGCGACGCCGTTGTCGATGGCGGAGATCCAGGCCGACAAGGACCAGCTGCGCGCCGAGTTCGCGATGTCGGCGCGGCGGCTGGAGATGAGCGTCGACCAGCTCAAGAACAAGACCACGAGCCAGCTTGCCGAGCTCGGCAAGAAGAGCGACGCGATCAACCGCATGAAGATCGAGCTCGGCGAGAAGAACGCCACGATCTTCGCGCTGGAGGCGCGCGAGAAGGCGGTGAAGGAGCAGCTTCGCGCCACCGAAGAGGAATTCACCGCCAAGACGGCGGCGCTGCGCGACGCCGAGCTCGCGCTGAAGGACAAGCAGGGCGAGCTCGCCAAGATCAACACCGAGCTCTCGGACCGTTCGATGATGGCGGAGAGCCGCCAGGTCGAGCTCGTCGCGGTGCGCGCACAGATCGACGAATTGAAGAACCGGGTCGGCGACGCCGAGAAGGAATTTGCCGCGACGCAGGCGCGCCTGACGCAGGAGCGCAGCGAATCCGAAGCCGCCTCGCGCGAGCTCGGCGACGCGCGCGGCCGGGTGGAGAATCTGAGCCAGCGCGTCACCGAGCTCGACCGCCAGCTCATCCTGCAGGTCAAGGAGGCCGAGATGCTGTCCGGCCGCATCAACGACCTCGAGGGTCGGCTTTCGACCCAGGGCAAGCTGCTCGCCGAGCGCGACTACGAGAACAACCAGCTGCGCCAGGCCAACGACAATGCCGAGCGCACCATCAGGGAGCTGCGGGCCGAGATCGCCGGGCTCACCGGCGGCAAGTCGCCCGCGACGGACGCGCTGCGCGCGGAGAAGGCGGCGCTCGAGGAGCAGCTCCGCGTCGCACGTGACGAGCGCGCGAAACTGCAGCGGGACATCAACGCGATCCAGCAGCAGGCGGAAAGCTCCTGGGCGACCGAGCGGATGGAGAACGCGCTCCTGCGCGAGCGCATCAACGACATCGCGGCCGAAGTCGCAAAACTCGCCATGCAGCTCGAGGGGCCGAACTCGCCGATCGAGGCGCTGCTCGCGGCCGAAGCCGGCGAGCCGCCGAGGCCCGCTCCGCGCCCGGCCAACGGCGCGGCCGCACCCAGCCTGCCCGAAAGCGGCGGAACGCTCGCCGAGCGCATCCGCGCGCTGCAGGCCCACGCCTCCCGCGCCCGCCAGCAGGGGGCGTAAGCGCTGGCCGAAAACGGGTTTTTGGCACGATCCGCCGGCATCGCGCAGGCTGCTGCCGCCCGCTTTCGCGGTTCGGCGGTGCCTGAAAGGCTGACACCCAACTTGACACCTTTGGCCCACACTTCTAAATCGCGGGCTCCGATGGATGGCCGGCCAAGCGCTGGACGGGCCACACCATTTCCGGGCGCATAGCTCAGCGGGAGAGCGTTCCCTTCACACGGGAGAGGTCCAAGGTTCGATCCCTTGTGCGCCCACCAGCCTTCGCTCGCTTCGCGAGCTTCGGCTGGGCGAGCCAACCCAACTCCATCATGGCGAAGCGAGCGAAGGCTGTCCCGCCGAAGCTCCAGCACAGGCGGACCGCGACCGACGTGCGGCCCCGACTTCGGGCCGCTCGACGAAATCTGCGGTTCAACCCCATGCACAGTGCCGTCAAGGACCGATATGACGACTTACGATTTTTCCGAATCGATCTTGACGCGTCGGGCAAATCAGGGGCATAATGCCATCATTCCGGAAGAGGCGCGCGGCCTCGGACGATCAGGCGGCGCCTGATCCGCGGCACGCCACAATGTCGGCGCCACCCGGGTGGTGTTTTCAAACAATTCTCTTTCGCGTGAAGAGCGCGGCCAAGACGACCTACCAGGCGAATGGACAGAACGGCCACGAGCGCGCCCGCGAGGATATCAGCGAAATAGTGGCCACCGTTGACCGGCGTCGAAACGATCATGGCGCCGTTCCAGAGCGCGCCGACGCTTCTCAAGGAACGAATGGGCCAAACGGCCCAGGCGTAGACGATTGCCGCGACCGTGTGGAAGCTGGGAAAGGTCAGGACCCAGGGCGATCGGGTGAAGAAGTAGGTGACAAGACGGCTTTGAGCTGAATCTGTCGGGGTCCTCTGATTCGATGCGGAGGATGGAGCGATGGACGGGACGGCGGCCGATTGCGCGGCGTTT
>NZ_JAGWUA010000258.1 GCF_028868675.1 Bradyrhizobium sp. | reverse complement strand
AGCGCGCCGCGGAAATGGCGCACCACGCTCTCGACATAGGCGCGGCCGCGCTGCCGTCCCTCGATCTTCAGCGCGGTGACCCCGGCGTCGCGCATGCCCTTCAGCAGCGTCGTCGCATCCAGGCTGACCGGGTCCTCGAAGATGTAGCCGGTGCCGTGCGCGGTCGAGAAACGTCCCTTGCACAGGGTCGGATAGCCGGCGGGCTCCTGCAGGGCAAAGCGGTTGATGGCGAAGCCGCCGAGCCGCGAGTTCGTGCCCTGCGCGGTCTGCTCATAGGCCACGTGGCTCGGCGGCGAGCAGACGCCCTGCATGTTCGGCGACTTGCCGGTCGCATAGGAGGACAGCGAGCAGCGCCCCTCTGCCATCACGCAGAGGCCGCCGAACACGAAGACCTCGGTCTCGCAGGCCGATTCGCGGGTGATCTCCGCAATCTCCGGCACGCTGAGCACGCGCGGCAGCACCACGCGCCGCGCGCCGAACGTCTCGACATAGAACGCGATGGCGTCGGGGTTGGCGGCAGCCGCCTGCACCGAGACGTGCAGGCGCTGGTTCGGATGCTTTCTCGCGGTGTAGTCCATCAGCCCGATGTCGGCGAGGATCAGCGCATCGGCGCCGGCGGCGACCGCGTCGTCCACGGCGCGATGCCAGATCTCGACCGCACCCGCGCGCGGAAAGGTGTTGATGGCGACGAGCACCTTGGCCTTGCGCTGGTGCGCGAGCGCGATCCCCTTGCGCAGCTCGTCGCGGCTGAAGTTCAGCCCCGGAAAATTGCGCGCATTGGTTTCGTCGTTGAATCCGCAATAGATCGCATCGGCGCCGGCGTCGATGGCGCTCTTCAGCGCAGCCGGCGTGCCGGCGGGACAGATCAATTCCATCATCTGAACTCTTCGCTTGCGCGCGACGACCCGATCACGCGGTCGCGCGCCGCGCCGAGCACGCGGCCCGCCGGCACGCCGAGCGGACCGAACAGCGCGGCGAACTCGCCGACGAGATCGAGCTGCGCGTCGTCGATCGCGTTGCGCAGCGCCAGCACCGCCTCGACGTCGCCCTCGATCACGAGATCGCGCGAGAACATCAGCGCATCGCCGTCGAGCCTGCCCTCGAGCAGGGCAAGCAGGTTGACCAGCGAGGCGGAGATGCGCGCATCGAGCGCGCTTGGCAATTCCCGGACCACGGAGAGGCGCGGCGGGGCGGCCTCGACCACGAAGCCGAACGGCAGGTCGGTCGGCTTGATGCCGAACCGCGCCTTGGCATGTTCGCCGAGCCGGTCGAAGATCGCGGGATGGCGCTTCACGATCCGCTGCAGGAAGCCGGAGAGGACGAGCTGCAGCGGCAGCAGCGGCAGGGGGCGCATCGCGAGCGCCAGAAGCGGCGGAACCGTCGGCAACGGGCCGGATGATGCGGCAGCAGGATGAGTCATGGCGCGCAATCTGGCCGGACTGCGCGCCGATGTATTTGAGCCGGAACAATGAAGACCGTGATCATCCCGGCTAGCTCTGGCCTTTTTCGGGGAGCCTCGAAGCTTGCAGCGTGATGTCCCGCGCTTCCACGAATTGTCGGACTTCCTGCGCTTCATCGAAGGCCGGGGACAGTTGCGACGGATTCGCGAGAAGGTCTCCGTCGTGCACGAGGTCACCGAGATCCATCGCCGCGTGCTCGGCGAGCATGGACCTGCACTATTGTTCGAGCAGCCGATCAAGGCCGACGGATCGGCCTCGGCCATGCCGCTCCTGACCAACCTGTTCGGCACGGTGGAGCGGATTGCGTGGGGCATGGGGATCGAGCCGGCGCGGCTGGACGAACTCGGCGCGCTGATGGCCGAACTGCGGTCGCCGCGTCCACCGCACAATCTGAAGGACGCCTGGGACAAGCTGCCGCTCGCCCGCGCCGCGCTGTCGACGCGACCGCGCACCCGATCGGCGGCCCCGGTCCAGGAGTGCGCCGCCAGGGGCGACGACGTCGACCTCGGCAGGCTGCCGGCACAGATCTGCTGGCCCGGCGAGCCGGCGCCGCTGATCACCTGGCCGCTGGTCATCACCGTGCCGCCGGAATCGGCCACCGCCGACCAGGAGGAGAACGTCGGCGTCTACCGCATGCAGGTGCTCGGCCGCGACCGCGCCATCATCCGCTGGCTCGCGCATCGCGGCGGCGCCCGCCATCACCAGCAATGGAAGGCGAAAGGGCGCGACATGCCGGTCGCGGTCGTGATCGGCGCCGATCCCGCCACCGTCCTCGCCGCGGTGCTGCCGCTGCCCGAAACGATCTCGGAGCTGCGCTTTGCCGGCATCCTGCGCGGCGAGCGGCCCGACCTGACGCCCTGCCTGACCGTGCCGCTCGCGATCCCCGCCGCCGCCGAGATCGTCATCGAGGGCTTCGTCTCGGCTACCGAGACCGCGCCCGAGGGGCCCTATGGCGATCACACCGGCTACTACAACTCGGTCGAGGAATTTCCGGTGCTGCGCGTCACCGCGATCACCAGCCGGCGCCAGCCGCTCTATCTCTCGACCTTCACCGGCCGCCCGCCGGACGAGCCTTCGCGGATCGGGGAGGCGCTGAACCAGCTGTTCGTACCGCTGATCCGGCAGCAATTCCCTGAAGTCGTCGATTGCTGGCTGCCGCCCGAGGCCTGCTCCTACCGGATCGCGGTCGCCTCGATCAAGAAGCGCTATCCCGGCCAGGCGCGGCGGCTGATGCTCGGGCTTTGGTCGATGCTGCCACAGTTCAGCTACACGAAGCTCTTGATCGTGGTCGACGATGACATCGACATCCGCGACTGGCGCGCGGTGATGTGGGCGGTCTCGACCCGCAGCGATTCCTCCCGCGATCTCGTGACGCTCACGGACACGCCGATCGACTACCTCGACTTCGCCTCGCCGAAATCCGGACTCGGCGGCAAGCTCGGCATCGACGCCACAACGAAGATCCCGCCGGAGACGGACCGCGCCTGGGGCGAGGTGCTGACCATGGATCCAGCCGTGGTCGCACGGGTCGACGCGCTGTGGCCGAGCCTCGGACTCGCGGGCGGCGCAGGGGCGCCCGCATGAGCGAGCGGCACAACGTCGTCGTCGGCATCAGCGGCGCCTCGGGAGCAGCGATCGGCGTGCGCATCGTCGAGCGGCTCGCCGAGAACCCGCGCTGCGCGGTACACCTCGTGGTCTCTCCGGCCGCGGAGCGAACGCTCGCCGAGGAGGTCGGCGCCGAGGCGCTGGCACGACTGCGCGCGCTTGCCGCCCGCACCTACGGCCATGCCGATATCGGCGCCGCGGTCGCCAGCGGCTCGTTTCCGGTCGCAGGCATGATCGTCGCGCCCTGCTCGATCCGCACGCTGTCAGCCGTCGCCTACGGCCAGCTCGATAATCTCCTGGTGCGTGCCGCCGACGTGCAGATCAAGGAGCGGCGGCGGCTGGTGCTCCTGGTGCGCGAAAGCCCGCTGCATCTCGGACATCTCCGGGCGATGACGCAGGCGGCCGAGATCGGCGCCATCATCGCCCCGCCGCTGCCGGCGTTCTACCTGAAGCCGCGCTCGCTCGACGATGTCGTCGAGCAGATCGCCTGCCGCGCGATCAACCTGCTCGACCTGCCCGGCGTGCGCGCGCCGGCGCAGGTGTGGGGCGGCTAGGACAAACGAGCGCAACCCTTCGCTGAACCATTGGCACTGACGCTTCCGCGTCGTCATTGCCGGGCCTGTCCCGCCTGCGGGGCCGAAGCCCCTTCGGCGTGGCGAAGGCCCGGCCATCCACGTTCTTCGCGTGGCAAGATAACGCCGTGGATGCCTGGGACAAGCCCGGGCAAGACGGATTCGTGCAAGTGACGCCGCTCAATCCTTCGGCTTGATCACCTCGTCGGCCATGAAGGCGGCAACGGCCCTGGAATATTCCTCCAGGCCCTCGAAGCTGAAATGCATGTCGCCCGGCCAGTAGAACTCCTCGGGCTTGGCTCCGAACCGCTGCTTCAGCGTCGCAGTGGCGTTGAAGAAGTGGAAGCCGTTGGCGACGCACATCTGTTGCACCGTGGAGCTGACCAGATTGTTCCAGACGTGGCCGTTGGCGTCCGGCTTCAGGTTCTCCAGATGCGGGTGGAAGATGAACACCACGCGGCTGCCGTCGCCGGTATAGGCCATGAGCACGTCGGCCAGCTCCTGCAGGTTCTGCCTGAACGTCGCGAGCGGCGCTGCATATTTCTGCTCGAGGTTGGCGTCCTGGTCCTTCGAATAGCCGAACAGGACGAGATCGTCGTTGCGGTACTGCTTGATCACCGCCGGCATGTGGACGAGCGACATCCAGGCCTTGGCGACGAACCGCATCAGATAGAGCGTGTGCTCGCGCGCCTCCATCAGGCCGACACTGCATTCGTGCCCGATCGGCGATACCTTGACGCCGACATTCTGCCCGCGCGCGTTGCGGACGATGAGATTTCGGTAGCGTGCGAAGTCGTCGTAGAGATCGGTCTCGTCGACGTCGACCACGATATAGTCGGGGCGCACGATCGGCAGCAGCTTCTTCGCCTGCGGAATGAAAATCGACGGCGAATAGGAGGTGTAGCCGGCGTTGTGGGACTTCAGGCAGATGCCCCGCTCGTCGCGAAAATACTTCGAGACATGGTGCGGCAGCGTGTTCTCGTCGTCATAGCCCTCCATGAAGGAATCGCCGAGAAACAGCACCGAGATCGGCTTCCGGCAGCCGGCCAGCAGCGCCCTGTCGTCCGTGATCCTGACGCCGTTGGCGTCATAGGACCGCTCGTAGGTGAAGCCGGTGAGGTCGCCATAGATGCACAGGTTCTGGTTCTTCGGCTCGGGCTTGTGATTGAGCTCGTTGGACTCCCAGTCCAGGTTCACGCTCGCCATTTCCAGATCGAAGATCGGGCCGAAATATTGCTGCAGCCGCAGCCCGATCTCGAAAATCGCGCCCCAGGTGACGAACAGCACCGCTCCCCGTCCGAGAAGGCGCAAAAACCGCGTCATCAATATCTCCGAAAGGAATTCCGAGCGGGTCGGCCGCAAGCATCAACGGATCGCGCGACAATGGCTCTTTTTAGATGGGCGAATCCCGTTCGCCAAGGTAGCCGGCGCGTCAGACCGCCTGCCGCGCCGCAACCGCCCGCGCCACCAGCTCGGCGATCCCCGGGGCGGCGCCCATGATGCCGGCGAACACAATGTCGTTACGGTGGAGCTGCGCGACGAGTCTTGGCGCGTCTCTTGCCCCATGCAGGCCTTCGCCGGAGAACATCCCGACCACGACGGCCGGTCCCTTGACCGATGCGGCGACGTCACCGAGCGACGGCAGCTCTTCGAGAAATGCAGGCTCCACCTTGCGGAAGATCGCGCGCTGCTCGATGGCGCGAGCCATCTGCTCGGTGGACTGGCGGGAGGCCGGATTGCGCTGCGAGCCGTGCGCCAGCAGGATCACGATACAGGCCTCCGGCGCAAAGCCGTGAACTCGGGCGGCATCGCTGGCTTGTTGCAGCACCACATCGGGCAGGCCCGGGTCGAGCCCGAGCGGCGTCAGCATCTCGACCTCGCGACCGGCGCGGCCGGCCTCGTCGAGGATCTGC
>NZ_JAGWUA010000257.1 GCF_028868675.1 Bradyrhizobium sp. | reverse complement strand
TCGCCAACAACGGCATCCTGTTCAGCGAGAGCTCGCTGAAGGGCGCGCATTTCATCGAGCTGTGCTGCCAGCGCGGCATTCCCCTGGTGTTCCTGCAGAACATCACCGGCTTCATGGTCGGCAAGAAATACGAGGCCGGCGGCATCGCGCGCGACGGCGCCAAGCTGGTCACGGCGGTTGCGACCGCCTCGGTGCCGAAATTCACGGTGGTGATCGGCGGCTCCTACGGCGCCGGCAACTACGGCATGTGCGGCCGCGCCTATGAGCCGCGCTTCCTCTGGATGTGGCCGAATGCGCGCATCTCGGTGATGGGCGGCGAGCAGGCCTCCATGGTGCTGAGCCAGGTGCGGCGCGACAACATCGAGGCCAAGGGCGAGAGCTGGTCGAAGGAGGAGGAAGAGAAATTCCGCGCCCCCATCCGCGCCCAGTATGAGAGCCAGGGCCATCCCTACTACGCCACGGCGCGGCTGTGGGACGACGGCGTGATCGATCCGGCCGACACGCGGCTCGTGCTCGGGCTCGGCCTCTCGGCGGCGGCGAATGCGCCGATCGCGCCCACCAAGTTCGGCCTGTTCAGGATGTGACGATGGATCGTTCGAACCTTTACCGGCGTTTTCACACGCTGCTGATCGCCAACCGCGGCGAGATCGCAGCCCGCGTCATCCGCACCGCGCGCGCGATGGGCTTGCGCACCGTGGCTGTCTATTCCGAGGCCGACCGCGACGCCATGCATGTGGCACTTGCCGACGAGGCCGTGCTGCTGGGGCCGGCGAGGGCACGCGACAGCTATCTCAATGTCGAGCGGCTAATCGAAGCCGCACGCAAGACCGGCGCGGAAGCCGTGCATCCCGGCTACGGCTTCCTGTCGGAGAATGCCGAGTTCGCGCAGGCCTGTCTGAAGGCCGGGCTCGTCTTCGTCGGCCCGACTGCCGAGATGATGACGGCGATGGGCTCGAAGTCCGGCTCCAAAGCGCTCATGGAGAAGGCCGGGGTGCCGTTGGTGCCCGGCTATCACGGCGAGGCCCAGGACGAGGCGACGCTATCGAAGGCCGCCGACAAGATCGGCTTTCCGGTGTTGGTCAAGGCGTCGGCCGGCGGCGGCGGCCGCGGCATGCGCATCGTGCGCTCCGCGGCCGAGTTGGGCCCCGCGATCGTCAGCGCCAAGCGCGAGGCCAAGGCCGCGTTCGGCGACGACACCATGCTGATCGAAAAGTACGTCGACAACCCCCGTCACATCGAGGTGCAGATCATCGGTGACAGCCACGGCAATCTGCTGTCGCTGTTCGAGCGCGAATGCACGCTGCAGCGGCGGCACCAGAAGGTGATCGAGGAAGCGCCGTCGCCGACGCTCGATGCCGCCCAGCGCGAGACGGTGTGCGCGGCGGCGCGCAAGGCGGCCGGCGCGGTGAACTATGTCGGCGCCGGTACGATCGAGTTCGTCTCCGACGGCAAGGACGTGTTCTTCATCGAGATGAACACCCGCCTGCAGGTCGAGCATCCCGTGACCGAACTGATCACCGGGATCGACCTCGTCGAGTGGCAGTTGCGCGTCGCCTTCGGCGAGGCGCTGCCGTTGAAGCAGAACGAGATCCGCCTCAACGGCCATGCCGTCGAGGCGCGCCTGTACGCCGAGAACCCCAACAAGAACTTCATGCCGTCCGTGGGGCGAATTGCGACCTGGCGCCTGCCGGACGAGACCGGGGGCCTGCGCATCGACGCCGGTTATCGCGAGGGCGATGCGGTCTCGCCCTATTACGACGCGATGCTGGCCAAGATGATCGCATGGGCCCCGACGCGCGATGCGGCGATCGAGCGATTGAACCGCGGGCTGGAGCATTCCGACGTCCGCGGCATCGTCACCAACATCCCGTTCCTGTCGGCGCTGATGTCGCATCCGAAGGTGCAGGCAAACGCGATCGATACCGGCTTCATCGAACGCGAGCTCGCGGTGCTGACGCCGGCCGCGGCCACGCCGGGCGAACTCGAGCTGTGCGCGGCTGTGGCGGCGATCGTCAACGACGAGCGCCAGGTCGCGAAGGACGAGGCGAATTCGCCGTGGCAGACCTTCGGCTGGATGCCGGTCGGGCGGCGGCGGCGCAAGTTTGCCTTCCGCGTCGGCCATGGGCCCGAGCATAGGATCACGCTGAACTACGGCAGCGGTCCCTCGACGCTGGAGATCGGCGAGCGCGAGCTGGCGTTTTCCATCGCGCCGCTGGACGGCGGCTTCGACCTGACGCTGGACGGCGTCAAGTCGGCGGTCTCGGCCGTGATCGAGGGCCACGAACTGTACTTGCGCACCCGCAACGGCCGCTTCGAGCTGCACTGGGTCGACCCGTTCGGCGGCGACACCGAGGAGCAGGTCGGCGAGGACAAGATCGCCGCGCCGCTGCCGGGAACGGTGGTCGCGGTGCTGGCGGAGGAGGGCGCCAGGCTCGAAAAGGGCGCGCCGATCCTGACACTGGAGGTGATGAAGATGGAGCAGACGCTGCGCGCGCCGTTCGCGGGCGTGCTCAAGGCCATCAAGTGCAAGGTCGGCGACATCGTGCAGGAGGGCGTCGAGCTCGCCGAGGTCGAGCCGATCGGCGAGTAGGGACATGAGCGAAGAGGTCCGCATCATCGAAATGGGCCCGCGCGACGGCCTGCAGAACGAGAAGACGCCGGTCAGCGTCGATGCGCGCATCGCCTTCGTCGCTGCGCTGGTGGCGGCGGGGCTGCGCACCGTCGAGGTCGGCGCGTTCGTCTCGCCCAAGGCGATCCCGCAGATGGCGAGCTCGGATCAGGTGCTGCGCGGCGTCAGCCACCTCACGAACGCCGAATTCCACGTGCTGGTGCCGAACGAAAAGGGCTATGAGGCCGCGCGCGCCGCCGGCGCGCAGGTGGTGTCGGTGTTCGCTGCGGCGTCGGAAGGATTTTCGCGAGCCAACATCAATTGTTCGGTGGCGGACTCGATCGAGCGCTTCAAGCCGGTGCTTGCGCGCGCCAAGGCCGACGGCGTCAGGGTGCGCGGCTATGTTTCCTGCGTGCTGGGCTGTCCGTTCGACGGCGAGATCAAGCCCAAAGCGGTTGCCGATCTCGCCCGCACCTTGTGGGATCTCGGCTGCTACGAGATTTCGCTCGGCGACACCATCGGCGTCGGTACGCCGACCAGGGCCAGGGCGATGCTGCGCGCGGTCGGAGCCAACATCCCGATGGCGGCGCTCGCAATGCATTTCCACGACACCTACGGCCAGGCGCTCGCCAATCTCTATGCCGGCATGGAGGAGGGCGTCCGCGTGATCGATGCCGCCGCCGGCGGGCTCGGCGGTTGTCCCTATGCCCCCGGCGCCACCGGCAACGTCGCGACCGAGGACGTCGTCTACATGCTGGAGGGCATGGGAGTGAGGACCGGCGTCGACATGGACCGGCTGCTGGCGGCGACCAACGAGATCAGCCGCCTGCTCGGCCGTCCGCCGGCGAGCCGCGTGGCCTCGGCGCTGAACGCGAAGAAGCGAATGGCGAATAGGGAGTAGCGCATAGGGAGCGATGCCACTCGCTATTCGCCCATTACCGGCTCCCATCCGGCCCCATCACCAGGTCCGGCAGCCAGGTCGAGATCTCCGGCACGAAGCACAGCAGCAGTACCGCGCCCATCATCAGCAGCACGAACGGCAGCGTGCCCCAGATCACCTCGCTCAGGGAGATGTCGGGCGCGACGTTGCGGATGACGAAGATGTTCAGCCCCACCGGCGGGTGGATCAGCCCCATCTCCATCACGATGGTCATGACCACGCCGAACCAGATGATGTCGAAATTGGCGGCGCGCAAGGGAGGCAGGATGATCGGCGCGGTCATCAGGATGATCGAGACCGGCGGCAGGAAGAAGCCGAGGACGATCACCATGGCGAGGATCGCGAACAGGAGGCCCCAGCGCGGCAGGTGCATCGCCACGATGGATTCGGCCGCCGATTGCGAGATGTGCAGATAGCTCATCACGTAGGAATAGAGCAGCGACATGCCGATGATCATCATCAGCATGGTGGACTCCCGGATGGTCGACTTCATGATCGGACCGAGGTCGCTCGGCCGCCACACGCCGTAGATCGCCGCAATCAGCCCCAGCGCCAGAAGACCGCCGAGGCCGGCGGTCTCCGAGGGCGTGGCGTAGCCGCCATAGAGCGCGATCATGACGCCGGTGAGCAGCAGCACGAACGGGATCACCCGCGGCAGCACGCTGAAGCGCTCGGCCAGCGAATACTCGTCGCGGGTGAGGATCGCCGTCGCCGCGCCGCCTTTCTTGTAGGCGGCTTCGGCCGCGGCATATTCCCGACGGAAGCGGATCACGGCGTAGCTGCCGAACAACGTCACCAGCAGCAGCCCGGGGCCGATGCCCGCGAGGAACAGCCGGCCGAGCGACTTCTCGGCGGCCACCGCGAACAGGATCATGGTGATCGAGGGCGGCAGGAGGATGCCGAGCGTGCCGCCGGCGGCGATGATTCCGGCGGCAAAGCCGCCGGAATAGCCGCGCTTGCGCATCTCCGGGATGCCGGCCGAGCCGATCGCCGAGCAGGTCGCGGGCGAGGAGCCCGCCATGGCCGCAAACAGCGCGCAAGCAAACACGTTGGCGACGCCGAGCCCGCCCGGCACGCGATGCAGCCAGGCATGCAGGGCCGAGTAGAGGTCCTGGCCCGCACGCGACTTACCGATCGCGGCACCCTTCAGGATGAACAGCGGAATCGACAGCAGCGTGATCGAGGCCATCTCCTCGTAGACGTTCTGCGTCACCGTATCGAGGGAGGCCGTGGGCATGTAGATGCCCATGAACACGATCGCCACCGCGCCGAGCGCGAACGCGATCGGCATGCCCGAGAACATCACGAGCAGCGTCGCAAGACCGTAGGACAGTCCGATGCCGAACACGCTCATCGCCGCGCCGCTCCGGTGAAGGGCAAGGCGAGCTGCACGATGATCTGCAGGCAGAGCAGGCTCATGCCGACCGCCATCAGGAAGTAGGGGATGGCGAGCGGCGGCGACCACATGGAATTCGAGACCTGGCCGTCGACGTAAGCCTCGTGCGCGAGCGTCCAGGATTTCCAGGTGAAGAACGCGCAGAACAGCAGCGTGACCGCATCGACCAGCCAGAGGCGGATGCGGTTGGCGAGCGGCGAGAGCAGCCCGACGAAGGCCTCGATGCCGATATGGCCGCGATGCTGCTGCACATAGGCCGCCGTCATGAATGTCGCGCCGACCAGCAGGAACACCGCGGCCTCGTCCTGCCAGTAGTTGGCGGCCTTGAACAGCGCGCGGCTCAGCACGCTGTAGCTCAGGATGGCGCAGGCCGCGACCAGCGCGATCGCGGCGAGTGCGACGATGATGCTGTTGCAGACGGCGAGACCGCGATCGACCGCTGCCGCGAGGCTTTCGCCCGCGGCAGCGGCGGTCCGGTCGTCACGGTCCGGAAGCGGACCGTGGATCATGCCGCGACGTCGGAGGCGAGCTTCAAGAGGTTGGCCGCGGTCGCGGTCTTCGCGCCATAGTCCTTCCAGGCGGTGTCGCGCGCGATGTCGCGCCATTTGCCGACGGTCGCGGCAT
>NZ_JAGWUA010000256.1 GCF_028868675.1 Bradyrhizobium sp. | reverse complement strand
AGGAGGTCAACGACCTCTGGGCCTACGTCTCCCAGTTCGACAAGGACGGGAAGATCAAGGCGAAGTAGGCTGAATGTGCCTCAAGGCCGGGCTCTGGCTGGTCCAGAGTCCGGCATCCTACCTTTGGCGCTTGCGAATCCTAGTTCGCAGCGGCCTCTACTGAAACAATCCTCCCCATCATCGCCTCGATCTCGGCCTTCACGAGATCGGGGACGGCGGTCTGCACCATGTGACCGAGGTCGGGCAGCACGATCAGCCTGGCGTTCGGCACCGTGGCGGCGAACGGCCGGGCATGGATGCCGGTCGAGACCGTCTTGTCGGCGTCGCCGGCGATGATCACGGTCGGGGCCGTAATCTCGCCATAGTGCGCGACCTGCGCCGCAACGGCTTCCTTCAGCGTCACCAGATCGCAGGCGTTGGCGATGAACTCGCGCGGACGCAGCAGCAGCGGCGTCGCCGTGGCGCTGACGAAGCCGTCCGGCATCGTCTGCGGCATGAAGACGTTGCGCGCGCCCGGCGTCGTGAAGAAATAGCCGAGCGGAAGGGTGACCGTGTAGGCGAGCAAGCGACCGATCACGGGCGTCGCGATGATCTCGTTGTAGCGGCCGACCCCGCCGCGCCAGGGATGGGTGACCGGCGCGAGCATGACGAGACCGGCGACGCGGCGCGGATGGTCCAGCGCGAGCCGCGCGCCGAGCGCCCCGCTCCAGGAATGCACCACGAAGACCGCGCGATCGATCCCGAGCCGGGCCAGCGCCTCGTCGATCATCCGCGCCTGCACCTCGGGCGTCGAATCCCGCCGCCGCGCGCGCGTGCTCCAGCCATGGCCGGGGCGATCGATCAGGATCACCCGCCGTCGCACGGCCAGGAGATCGCCGAGCGGATTGCGCATCACCTCGAGATTGGAGCTCGCGCCGTGCAGCATCACGATCGGCGGGCCGGCGTCGCGCGGCCCCAGGTCAACTACGTGCAGCGTCGCGCCGTCGACCGCGATCATGTCGCCCTGCGGCGGAAACCGGCGCTGCAACACCAGGACGCCGGCCTGCGTGACGACGGCCAGCACGGCCAGCGCCGTCACGACGAGGATTGCGATCATGGAAAGGGTCCGAGCGAACTTGGGCACGCGACAGCTACGCGCCCAGCCTGACGACGGTTTCGGCCGCGAGCGGTTCCCCAGGACGGTCGGGCTGTGGATAAAGGCGCGACGCAGGCTTTAAAAACAAAAGTAGAATCAGTGCCTTGCAGGAAAAGGTAACCCGGGAGGGAAGCGTTCATGCACACGTCATGACCGCTTCCATATAATCGCCACGGTCGGTTTGGCCATCTAGGAGCGGATGGGCGCCGATCCTCCACGCAATCCACAGGAACGCGGGAACGACCGGCTCATTGTTCTGGTTTGTATCGGAGGAATTTCGATGAGTTTCAGATCCAACGACACGGCGATCGACGAGATCGTCGCAAGCTGCAGCGGCGACCTGCGCGGCGCGCTCAGGGCGCTGCTTCTGGTCAACGAGCATCTCGAGACCGAGCTTGCCAAACTTTATGCCGCGGCCGCCGACCACAGCCTTGCCCAGCGCGGCAGCAGCGTCCTGCACTGATCCCGCGCCCAGCGTCATCGCGTTCGTTCTTCGCTAGTTCTTGGCGGCCTGTTCGTCGTCCTTGTCCTCGTCGGGAAGCGGCGGAGGGCATTCCCTGATGGTCGAGCGCGCGAGCTTGGCGTCGTCCCTGGACTTGTAGGGACCGTCCCCGAACCAGATGTCGCCGATGATCACCGGATTGCTGGTGACGATGTCGCATTTGCCGCTGGCGCGATTGCCGACCACCCAGAACATCCCGTCGGCCAGGCCCACCGTTCCCGATCCCAGCAGCAAGGCGCCGGCGACCAACAAGCGCTTCATGGCTCTGCTCCTCTCGCACACGTCATGCAGGTAGGACGCGCCGGCGGGGAAGACCATCCCTCATGCCAAAACCCGCTGGGATCGTGGTTAATGGCGACCCACCGTGATCGGTCAAAAGCAGGTCAGATGTCGCGGCCTTCGACCTTCTCGGTCAGAGACTTCACCTGCTCCGGGATCTTGTCGAGGTGCGGATTGATGGCGAGCGCCTTGCGATAGGCGTCCAGCGCACGTTTTTCGTCGCCGAGCTCCTGCATGATCATGCCGAGGCCGGCGAGCGCGCCGAAATGGCGGGGCTCGCGGATCAGCACCTGCTGGATGTCGGCCAGCGAGCGGCTGTAGTCGTTCTGCATGTAGTAGAGGGTCGCGCGCCGGTTCCAGGCCTCGATGTAGTCGGGGCGGAGCTTGATGACGGAATCCAGGAGCTTGATCGCGACGTCGATCTTCTGCGCATCGACTGCGGTCTTTGCCCGCGTCATCAGCAGCGCGGCGGTGTCGCTCGGGGTATGCAGCCAGATCGCCCAGATCCGCGCCTCGACATGCTTGGCGCTGACCTCGTCGGGCGCGGCCTTCAGCGCGCCGAACAGGAAATCGAGATTCTTGGTGCGGTCGACCTTGGGCAGCTTGGCGGGCGGCTCCGGCAGCTTCTTCGACTTGACCGGCGGGCTGCGCGGCTCGTCCTGCGCGACGGCGGGGGCGGCAACCGCAAGGCTGGCCAGCAGCGCCGCCAGACAGAGCGTGCGCGTGGAAAGGAATCTCACTGCCATGACGGAAGTCTAAACGCGACGAGCCGCCCTTGCAAAGCAAGGACGGCGTCAAACTCGTGTGAAACCGTGGTCTTGCGGAGGCGCGAGCCCCGCGGCCAGGATCAGCCCTGCCGCGCCTTGAAGCGGCGCTGCACCTTGTTGATTACGTAAACCCGGCCCTTGCGGCGGACCAGACGGTTGGCGCGGTGGCGGCCACGCAGCGATTTCAGCGAGTTGCGGACCTTCATGGGAGAATCCTGATCGTTCGAAAGGCCGCGTTCGGCACTCCCGTCTGAGGCGCGCGAACGTGGCAAAATGAGATTTTTCCCGCCGGCGGGCCGACCGCCCGGGACGGGGCGGTTTCTAGCCATGGCGGGAGGGGATGTCAATGCAATCAGCCCGTTCCGAGCCGATTAACTCCAAAATTGGCCTCAACGGCCCTTTTCAGGCCTCCGGGAACTCGACCATCGCCTCCCCGGTCGCGACACGCTCGTCATTCTGGTTGCGGACGACGACGTCCAGCAGCACCCAGCGGGATTTCGCGGTCACCTGCTTGGCCTTGATGATGCCGGAGGGCCGGATGGTATCGCCGGGGCGCACCGGCTTGACCCAGCGCGTCTCCAGCCGACGATGGATCGCGCCGGCCGGATAGGCCCAGTCGGTGATCATCCGCGAGATCAGGCCAAAATTGTTCATGCCGTGCATGATCACGCCGCCGAAATTGGTCTTGCCGAAATTGCCCTTCATGTAGTCGTCGTCGAGATGCAGCGGGTTGTAGTCGAGCGAGGCATCGCAGAACAGGCGGATGGATTCGCGCGACACCGCGAAATCCGGCCCCTCGATGGGGTCGCCGGCCTTGAGGCTTTCGAACGTGACGGTCATATCCCCTCCCCTCATTTCGGCCTGATGGTCCAGCCGCGGCCGGAGCAGATGACGTCGCCGTTCTGGTTGAAGAACACGTTGTCGTGGACCACGAACAGCCGTTCGCGCTTGATGAACTTGTCGAGTGCGCGCGCCTGCAGCGTGATGACGTCGCCGGGCCGCGCCGGAATGTTGTAGCTCCAGGACTGCCCGGCATTGACCGTGCCCGGCGAGCGCATCCAGTCGTCCGCCGGCGTGCAGGCGAACATCAGCATGATGTGGATCGAGGGCGGCGCGATCAACCCGCCATAGCGGGTGGTGCGCGCATAGGCCTCGTCGAAATACAGCGGATGGGTGTCGCCGACCGATCTGCAATACAATTCGATCGCCTCGCGCGTCAGCGTGCAGGGAATGGTCTTGCGCGGCTCGCCCGGAACGATCTCGTCCCAGACCTTGCGCAAATTCGCGTCTTTCCAGAAATCGGTCTCGAAGGCTTGCGCCCCTGGCATTTTCGGCCTCCCCTGCCCTTCTTGCTGGCGGCAACACTAGCGCAAGGACGGCCGGCCACCAACGCGGCCGACGCTCTTGCCAAATTCGTTATATGATATAATCAACCCGCCGCACGAGCTGCCGGGAGGACCCAATGGCGAAATTGAAGCTGCCCAACATCGACGACGTCGTGGCGATCGACATCCACACCCACGCCGAGGAGCCCTGCGGCTGCCATCCCGACGACGGCTATGACGATTTCCAGGCGCAGATGGCGGAGTATTTCAAGTCGCCGAACAAGCATCCGCCGACCGTGCCGGAGACCGCGGCCTATTACCGCTCCAAGAACATCGCCGCCGTGATCTTCCCGGTCGATGCCGAGCGCGAGACCGGCTTCCGCCGCTACAACAATTACGAGATGCTGGAGGTCGCCTCCGAGCATCTCGACGTCCTCATCCCCTTCGTCTCGATCGATCCGCACAAGGGCAAGCTCGGCGTGCGCGAGGCGCGCAAGCTGATCGAGGAATACGGCGTCCGCGGCTTCAAGTTCCACCCGACCATGCAGGGCTTCTACGCCAACGACCGCATGGCCTATCCGCTCTATCAGGCGATCAACGACGGCGGCGCCATCGCGCTGTTCCACACCGGGCAGACCGGCGTCGGCTCGGGCATGCCCGGCGGCATGGGCATGCGGCTGAAATATTCCAACCCGATGTACATGGACGACGTGGCGGCGGATTTCCCCGACCTCAAGATCATCCTCGCCCATCCCTCCTTCCCCTGGCAGGAGGAAGCGCTGTCGGTCGCAACCCACAAGCCGAACGTCCATATCGACCTGTCCGGCTGGTCGCCGAAATACTTCCCGCCGATCCTGGTGCGCTACATCAACTCGATCCTGCAGGACAAGATGCTGTTCGGCTCGGACTGGCCGGTGATCACGCCGGACCGCTGGATGTCCGACTTCGCCAAGATCGACATCCGCGAGGAGATCCGGCCGAAGGTGCTGAAGGCGAACGCGCGAAAGCTGCTCGGGATATAGGGGGAAGATCAACCGTGCAATCCCCGGATTGCGCGGCAAGCCGCGGCCCTTCCCAAGCGCCGATTTCGCGTATAGCGAGACGTGACGGCGCTTTGCCGTTTTGTATGGATTGGCGTGCGGGGGCTTGATGCCGGGCTCGGAAGGACAACTGCCGACGCAGCAAACGGGGCTCTTCGCCGCCGGCGAGCGGTCCAACCTGCCTGAACAGGATACCCCCTCCTCGCGCAAGGCGAGCCTGCGCGACCACGCCGATCGCTTCGCGCTGTCGCGTGCGCTCTGGCTGGAGAAGGCCGCCTTCTTTCACGACGAGGACGAACGCTATCTGCGGTTCCTCATTCCGCCCGGCAGCCGCGTGATCGAGATCGGCTGCGGCCTCGGCGATACGCTCGCCGCGCTCGAGCCGTCCTACGGCGTGGGCGTCGATTTCAGCGCCGTGCAGATCGCGCTCGCGAAGGAGCGCCATCCGCAATTGCGCTTCGTCGCAGGCGACGCCGAGGATCCCGCGACGTTCGCCGCCGTCGACGGCCCCTTCGACTTCATCCTCGTCCTGGACACGATCGGCTCG
>NZ_JAGWUA010000255.1 GCF_028868675.1 Bradyrhizobium sp. | reverse complement strand
TACCTCGCGCCGCTCGCCGTTGACGACTACCCGCATCGCATCACCTCGTTGTCGATCTGGCCGCGCTCGACGTATCGGAGCGTCAGCTCGGCGAGCGCCGGCGCGATCAGGAAGCCGTGGCGATAGAGCCCGTTCACCGTGACCTTACTGCCGCGAACGCTGATGCGCGGCAGATTGTCGGGAAAGGCGGGGCGCAGCCCGGAGCCGAACTCGACGATGCGCGCCTCGCCGAAGGCCGGATGCACGGCGTAAGCCGCGCCCAAGAGCTCCAGCGCCGAGCGGACGCTCACGCCCCAGTCCTCGGTCTCGATCGAGGTGGCCCCGAGCATGAACAGATTGTCCTCGCGCGGGATCACGTAGAGCGGCCAGCGCGGATGGATCAGCCGCACCGGGCGCGCAAGCTGCACCTCCGGTGTCTCGATCAAGATCATCTCGCCCTTGACGCCGCGTAAGTCAGGCTCCTCGTCGCGCGCCGACAGGCCGCGGCAGTCGATCACGAGGCCGTCGAGATCCTTCGCGCTGACGTCGCTGTCGAACTTGATGATGCCGCCGGCGGCGCGGATGCGCTCGTGCAGTTTCGGTAGCACCCGGCGCGGCTCGACATGGCCTTCGTTGGGGAAGAACAGCGCCTCGCGGAAGCGGCCCTCCAGCGACGGCTCGAGTCTTGCGAGCTCGGCCGCGTCCAGCCGCTGATGGCCTTCGGTCATCCGCGCAAAGCGCTCGAAATCGTTGCGCTCGCGCGGCAGCGCCACCACCAGCGAGCCGTTGAACGGGGTATCCGGCAACTCGCGCCGCCAGATGTCGAGCGAGCGCTCGCCGAGCCTGGAGATGATGGGTTCGGCGACCTCGGCCTCGCAATACGGCGCGAGCATGCCGCCGGCCCAATGGCTGGTGGAGTCCATGAGCGCGGCGTCGCTGCGCTCGTGCAGCGTGACGGCGTGCCCGGCCTGCGCGAACAACAGCGCCTGCCAGGCGCCTGCGATGCCTGCGCCGATGATGGAAACCGGAGAATCCGGCCGCTTATTCGTCTGGTACATCCCTGTCCCTTCGCCGGCATGACCCGGATCAGGTTCAAAGGGTCACCGCGGTCTCCTGGCCTCATCATCATCGATGCGGCCGCGAGCGTGCGGTATCTCAGCTCCTCTTTCGGAGCTCCCCTCGGAACGGCACTAATGTAAGCCTGTGCGACCGTGTGTCAACGCGATATCCCCATCCGCGCCCCGGATGAAGGCGCAGCGCGCCGCTGAGCGGCGCCTATACGCGATGCGGAACCGGGACCCCGATAGCTATCGTAGCGCCTGTGCGCGGGCGTTCCACACGCTCTTCGCGAGCTTTTTGCGCGGCGTGGCACCGGGCGGCGGCTGCGGATTGCCGCTGGGCTCGAGCCAGCCCTGGGCGAGCGCGCTGTCCTGCCGGGCGATCTCCAGCCGCTGCCGCTTCGCCACATGGTAATAGCCGCCCGCATAATAATGCATGGCACGCGCGTGGTCGCCGTTGGCGGCACGGTAGGCGCCGGCGAGATATTTCACGCCGTAGGCGAGGTTGGTGGCGGGGTCGCGCAGCCCCGCGGCATCGCCGGTGTAGCCGACCCCGCGGGCGGTCGCGAGCTTGATCTGCATCAGCCCGATGGTGCCGCCGCGTCCGACCAGTTCGGAATGGTAGCGGCTCTCGCGCATGATGACGCGATGCACCAGCGATTCCGGCACGCCGTTGACGCGCGCATGCGCCGCGATCAGACCGGCATAGTCGGCTTCTCCCGCGTTCGCGATCTGCGGCAGCGCGACGGCGACCGCGACGATCGCGGCGGCGATGGTTGACGATTTCATACGATGTCCCTCGACCGAGTGACCTGCGCCCGGGCGCGTTAGGCGCCGCGAAGGCGGCGATGATGTGGCCGGACACCGCCGGCGCGGTTCCCTCGCGCGCCGCCGTCTTTAGGTCTCAATCGGCTGCGTTGAATTGCGCCTGCGGTCAGGCCTTGCGCGACAGCAGGCCTGTCCATTCGCGGAGCGGCGAAAGAACCGCTAAAAGCGCTGTGAGGGAAAAACTCGGGAGACGTGCCATGCCGGGATCCAATCTGAAGAGACCAGACGTCGGCGACATCCCCAGGCAAAATCCCTGCGCTCAATGCGGCGCGCCGATCCCGGCGCCGGAGTGGATCGAGCCCGGCCGGGGCCGCATCTCCTATCTCTGGACATGCCGCGCCTGCGGCTATCGCTTCGAGGCGATCGCGATCTTCGATCATTCGGCGGACGAGCGCGAGCCGCTCGCCGCCTGACGCGTCAGGCCGCCTGCTTCCGCGCGACGGGCAGTTGCATGCGCACGACCAGGCCATGCGGCGCGCGGGGAACTGTGCGCAACATTGCCGGAGCCGGAACCCTGCGCGCGCACGAAAATGTCGCAGGCGAGGAACGGCACACGCGTGCGGCGGTTTTCACTTCACCAGCTTCTGATGGAGGAGAACCGACTCATGTTGAAAGCTTTCGCAGCCGGCCTGGCCGGTACCGCTTTGCTTGCGAGCGTTGCGTTCGCGCAATCGCCCACCGCCACCACCGACAAGGCCCCGAGCGCCGCGGCCACCACCACCGCGACGTCGGCGTCCGGCGAGTGGCGTGCCTCGAAGATGGTGGGGCTGAAGGTCTACAACGACGCCAACGAGAACGTCGGGTCGATCAACGATCTCCTGATGGACAAGAGCGGCAGCATCAAGCTCGCCGTGATCGGCGTCGGCGGCTTCCTCGGCATGGGCGAACACCTGGTTGCCGTGCCCTACGAGAAGCTGAAATTCGTCACTGAGGCGGTCGCCTACAACGGCGCCGGCGCGACCAAACCGGCGTCGAGCACGACGACGGGCGCCGCGACCGGGACCGACAAGACCGCAACGAAGACGGCTACGACGACGTCGTCCTCGTCGAAATGGTATCCGGACCACGCCGTATTCAACGCGACCAAGGACGATCTGAAGAAGATGCCGGAGTTCAAGTACTCGGAGTAACCTGCCAGCAGTCATTCCGGGATGGCGCGCAAGCGACCGTCCTGGAATCGGAATCCCGACGAACCCGGAATCGAAAGATTCCGGGTTCGGTCCTTTGGGGCCGACCCGGAAGGCGTGCGGCGTTCTACAGTCCCTGCAGCTTGGTCACATAGACGTTCAGCGTGCCGCCGGCTTCCGCGATCACGCGCAGCGTCTTCGCATCGAAGGCGATCTCGGCGAGCGTGAGGCTGTCGATCTTCGCCTCCACCCGCAGGCCGTCCTCGCTCTTCTGATAGTCGGCGATCGCGGCGGCGATCTTCTCGCGCGCGTTGGCGGCGATCGGCTTGAGGTCGAGCGTCGCCTTCTGCACCAGCGCCTGCTGCAGTTGCGGCACTACCGCGCGCGCCGCCGCGCCGAGCAGTCCGAACGCGGCTTCCGACTCCACCGCGAGCTGGATGTCGGCGAGCCGCAGCGTCTGCTGCGCCTGATCGAGCATCGGCCGGCCCCAGATGTGCACGGTCGCTTCCGCGCCGAGGCCGAGGAAGCTCTTCTTCTCTTTGGCGCGCACCAGGAGCGAGATCAGCAGCCGGTCTCCGGAGGGGACGATGCTGGCGCGCTCGACGGTGACGTCGACCGGCCCCGAGCCGTCTTCCGGATAGGTGTGGCCGACCATCTGCGCCTCGACCAGCTTGTTGATCTCGGCGAACGGCACGTCGATCGGCACACCGATGCTCACGCCGGTTCCGCTCGGCGGCACGATGGAGATTTTTTCGGGGAAGGGGCAACTCGGCTTCGTCTGCGTGGCGGTGACGCGGGTCTCCGCCTCGATGCCGAGCAGGAGCGTCACGGCCGAGGCGTCCACGCGCGGCTGCGCTGCGATGGCGCGGATCGGCTTCAGCTCCAGCCAGAGCGGCGGCAGCGAGGCCGACGATCCCGTGCCCTGCAGCGGGATCGATCGGCAGGCCTTGGCCCATTGCGCCTTGGCGTTCTCCCGCAGGGTCGGATCGTTGCGGATGCGGTCGCCGACCGCGTTGAGTTGCTCGCCGACGGTCTTGTCGATCAGCGGCTTGACCTGGGCGGGGACGTTGACCTTGGCGCCGGCGACGTTGAGGCTGGTGTCGCCGAGGTTCACCTGCGCGCCGAGATTGGGTTCGAGATGCCAGGCGGCGGCGAGCTTGGGACGCGAGGTGACGACCACGTTGCCCTTGATCTCGGCATTGGCGTTGAAGTTCTTGATGTTGACCGCGCCGATCTGCTTGGCAGCATTGTTGCCGAGCACGCTGCCGAGTGCGTCGCCGAGCGCGCCGGTGGCCTTGGCCGACAGCGATCCCGTCACGTTCAGCTTGCCGGTCAGGGGCGTCGACAACGTCAGCACGTCATTGTCGCCGCTCGCCGAGATCGGGCCGCGGGTGGCCGACCAGCCGATGTCGGCGTTCTGCAGGATCTGAGAGATCGGGTTGTCGGCCTTGCCGGAAAAATTGCGCGCCGTGCTCTTCTCGGCCGCCTCCCGGATCGCCGACAGCGAGATCGCGACGGGGGCGATCACGATCGAGCTCTTCGAGACCGGCGGCAGCGGCGGCAATTGCGCGACCTGGGGCGCCGGCCCCGTGGCGCGCGGCGACAGCCAGTCCATCGCTTTCAGGCTGATGAAGAACGACGCCGCGAGCACCGCGACCGCAATCAGGATCGTCTTCAAGTTCAATGTCAGGCGCATCGTCTCCCCTGCAGGTCCCGGTCGGATTCTACAGGGCGATGGAGAGCGGCGCCAGTGTGGTGGAACCGCGAAACGCAGCTCGGAGCGAGCAGCCCGCGACGCAGTCTGGAGAATTGGGCAACAAAACACAGCGGCCCCGGGGACACCGGGGCCGCTCGCATCTCGATCGCGTGCGGCGGCTCAGCGCACCGCGCGGTTCAACTCGGCCCTGCGCTCGGTCATCGGCAGCACCACGACCTTGGTGCCGACGTTGACGCGCGAATAGAGGTCGGTGACGTCTTCATTGGTCAGGCGGATGCAGCCGGAGGAGACGTGCTTGCCGATCGTGTCGGGGGCGTTGGTGCCGTGGATGCGGTAGACGGTGCCGCCGAGATACATGGCGCGCGCCCCTAACGGGTTGCCGGGGCCGCCGGCCATGTGGCGCGGCAGATAGGGCTGGCGGGCGATCATCTCCGGCGGCGGAGTCCAGTCCGGCCACTCGGCCTTTTTGGTCACCGACTGAATGCCGGACCAGGTGAAGCCGTCGCGGCCGACGCCGATCCCGTAGCGGATGGCCTGCCCGTTGCCGAGCACGTAATAGAGATAGGTGTTGGGCGTGTCGATGACGATGGTGCCCGGCGCCTCGCGGGTGACGTAGCCCACGGTCTGGCGGCGGAAGCGCGCCGGCATCTCGACCGTGTCTTCCGACGGCGCGGCTTGCGAGGGCGCGGCCTGATAGGGCTGCGGCGCGAAGAACGGGAAGAGCTGCACCGGCGCGGCTTGCGCCGGGCCGGCAAACATCACGGCGGACAACGACAGCGCGCCGAAGGCAACGGCGCGCACATGCGTCTTGAACCTGTCCGGATTGAACATTGGTCGCCCCTGTCTGATCGGATTTTGATCACCGCGGCCCTGCGGTGCTCCGTTGCCCAAATCCCTAACGACAAAAAGTTTC
>NZ_JAGWUA010000050.1 GCF_028868675.1 Bradyrhizobium sp. | reverse complement strand
AAGGACGTGAACGAGTTCGATCCGCCGCTGGATCATCCCGACCTACCGTCCAACCTCACGACGATCCTGCATGACATCGACGACATCCGGACCCACGTCGCGGGGCAGGGCGGGGAAATGGTGCTCAGCTCGTTCTTCTGGCTGGTCCATGACGGAATGAAGCTGAATCTGCCGCGCCAGAAGACGATCTACGATTACCTGAACCAGACGTTCTATCCCCACCGATACCGGGAGATGGAAAGGATGGCGGCATTCCAAAACCGCGTCTTCGCGAAATATGCGAGGGTCAACGGCATTCCCTATCTCGACGTCGCCGCCTCGATGCCGCGCGAGCCCGATCTGTTCGATGACGCGATCCACGCCAAGTACGAAGGAGTGAAGCTGCACGCCTGGATCGTGGCGCAGCAGCTTGCTCCGATTCTCCTGGAGCGCATCAGGGGCGGCGCCCTGCCGAGGCCCGCCCGGCTCAAGCTGGACAGGCACCCCGCGTTTCCCGGCAACGAGCGCACCGTGGTGTTCGAGTGCGACGGCAACTCGTTCAAGGTGAAGGAAACCTTCAACGATATCGTCGCGCTGCCGTAGAGCGCGCACCGATCCGGCTGGGCGGGCGTCCACGGGCAAAACCCCGGGCGGTCGGCCCGGCTCTTGCCTCCGCTCGCATGATGGTTTCCAATGAACATTATGGGTGTGCAGTGGACGGGGTCGGGCGCGTGATGAATGGGGCGTTGCGGAGGCCTGCCGCGGGGGCAGCAGCTCTGTTCGGCGGGCTCGTTCTCGCCAATGTCGCCGCGTGGGCCTGGGCTTTTGCGTTGTTTGCCGACCGGCCCGCCGTGATGGCGACGGCGCTGCTTGCCTGGGTGTTCGGGCTGCGCCACGCCGTCGATGCCGACCACATCGCGGCCATCGACAACGTCGTGCGCAAATTGATGCACGCGGGTGACGCGCCCAGGAGTGCGGGACTCTACTTCGCGCTCGGCCATTCGACGGTGGTGGTGGTCGCAACCCTGCTGGTCGCGGTCGGCGCGGCGGCTTTCGGTGGCGACGGCCTGCTCAGGACGGTCGGCGGCCTGATCGGCACCTCGGTCTCCGCGGTCTTCCTGCTCCTGATTGCGGCCATCAATCTCGCGATCTTCGTCGGCCTGTGGCGCACCTTGCGCGCGGTCCGCGCCAGCGGCATCCACGACCCCGAGAGGCTCGACGCACTGCTTGCTGGCCGCGGCATTCTCGCACGTCTGCTCGCGCCGGCGTTCCGCATGGTCACGACGTCCCGGCACATGTATCTGCTCGGCGTCCTGTTCGGGCTCGGCTTCGACACCGCGACCGAGATCGCCCTGCTCGGTCTCTCGGCGACGGAGGCCGCGCGCGGCCTGTCGCTGTCGCAGGTCCTGGTGTTCCCCGCGCTGTTTGCCGCCGGCATGGCGCTGGTCGACACCGCGGACAGCGCGCTGATGGTGAGCGCCTATCGCTGGGCCTTCGTCGATCCCCTGCGAAAGCTCTGGTACAATCTCACGATCACCGGCGCTTCCGTCGCGGTCGCGCTCTTCATCGGCGGCGTCGAGGCGCTCGACCTCATCGTTCGGCGTCTGGGGCTCGAGGGTCACGTCTGGTCGCTGGTCGAAGCCCTCAACGCCAGCCTCGCCAATTTCGGCTTTGCGGTGATCGCCCTGTTCGCGGCTGCCTGGTTCGTGTCGATCGTCTCCTATCGCGCGGCATCTGCGGGCGAGCGCTGGTCGCGGTCGTTCACGCGCGCGCGGTCGCTTTAGGCCTCGCTACCGCTCGCCCAGCCCCGGAATATCCGGCAGAAAGTTCGATCCCTCCGAGCCCAGGAAGTCGAACATCGCCTGCGCCGGCGGCAGCAGGATCTTGTCGCTGCGGCGGATCACGTACCATTGCCGCACGATCGGCAGGCCCGCGACGTCGAGCACGACGAGGCGGCCCTCGGCAAGCTCGTGCGCCACCGTGTGCGCGGAGATGAAGGCGATGCCGAGGCCCGCGATCACAGCCTGCTTGATGGTCTCGTTGCTGCTCATCTCCATGCCGATGACGGGCTCGAGATCGGACTTCTGGAACATGCCCTCCATCAGCGTGCGGGTGCCCGAGCCGGGCTCGCGGGTGAGGAAGGTCTCGTGCACGAGGTCGGTCAGGTTGAGGCCGGCATCGCCTTCCAGCCAGTGCCCCTTGCGGGCGACGATGACGTGCGGATTGCGGCCGAGCTGGCGGACGTCGACGCTGACGTCGGCCGGTGGCCGACCCATCACCGCGAAGTCGAGATCGTAGCCGTGCATGGCCTCGCGGATCTCCTCGCGGTTGCCGATGGTGAGCTTGATCTCGATCTTCGGGAAGCGCCGGGAGAACGCCGCGATCGCATGCGGCACGAAGTACTTCGCGGTGGAGACCGCGCCGAGATGCACGGTGCCGCCGGTGCGGCCAGCCAAGAGATCGAGCGCGCCCTGGCAATCGGCGATTGCGGCCTCGACCCGCTCGGCCAGCGCCAGCACTTGCTGTCCGGCCGCCGTCAGCAGCATGCCTTCGCCGGTTCGCTGCACGAGCGGCAGCCCGGCGAGTTCCTGCAGCTGACGCAGCTGCTGGGTCACTGCCGGCTGGGTCAGGCCGAGCTGGGTCGAGGCGGCGGTGACGCTGCCTCTGGCAGACAATGCCGCCAGCGACCGGAGCTGCCGGATCGTGAGATGCCGGAGCTGGGTAGCTGGATGAGTATTATAAGAAAAATCTTTATTTCTCATTATAAATAGAAATTTTCCTTATTTCATCGGCTCTGTCAATTTCTCCGTGTCGGCACCGACCGCCCCCCGAAGCCGGGGAGCAAGGACAGCGGCGACCGCGCGGGGACGGACGCAGATGACTGGGCAACTGACGCTGGAAGGCCACCTTCAACGGTATTCCGAGACCGGACCGCGGGCACTGGCCGTGGCGGCGGCGATCGACGCCATCGCCACGGCCGCGATCGAGATCGCCGGGCTCACCGCGACCGGACAGTTCGCGGACGCCTCGGGGCTGACCACCGGCCGCAACAGCGACGGCGATCTGCAGCGCGATCTCGACGTCCGGGCCGACGCCGTCATCCGCCGCTGTCTCGGCAGGCTGCCGGTCGCGGCGCTGGCGTCGGAGGAGATGCGCGAGCCCGAGATCGGCGACCGCGAGGCGACGATCTGCGTCGCGATCGATCCGCTCGACGGTTCCTCCAACATCGACATCAACATGACGGTCGGTACGATCTTCTCGATCCTGCCGGCGCCGGACGATTTGAGCCTCGCGTTCCACCAGCGCGGCACCACGCAACTCGCCGCAGGCTTCGTCACCTATGGTCCGCAGACCGCACTGGTGCTGACCGTCGGCGACGGCGTCGACGTCTTCGTGTTGGACCGCTCGGCCGCCTGCTTCCGCCTCGCGCGATGCCGCGTGCAGATTCCCGAGACGGCCGACGAGTTCGCGATCAACGCCTCCAACCGCCGGCACTGGGATCCGCCGGTGCGCGCCTTCATCGACGAGTGTCTCGCCGGCCTCGACGGTCCCGCCAACCGCGACTTCAACATGCGCTGGATCGGCTCGCTGGTCGCCGAGGCCTATCGCATCCTGACCCGCGGCGGCGTGTTCCTCTATCCGTCGGATGCGCGGCCGGGCTACGGCGACGGCCGGCTCCGCTTGACTTACGAGGCGCATCCGATCGCCTTCATCATGGAGCAGGCCGGCGGCGCGGCCTCGACCGGGCGCGAGCGCATCCTCGATCTCGCCGCCTACAGCCTGCACCAGCGCGTGCCGCTGGTGATGGGATCGCGCCACGAGGTGCGGCGCGTCGAGGAGCTGCATTGCGATCCCACCCTGGTGGCAAGCGTGTCGGCGCCGCTGTTTGCGCGGCGCGGTTTCTTCCGGGTCTGAGGGAGGAGCGCATGTCCAGAAAGCATCCGATCATCTCCATCACCGGCTCCTCAGGCGCGGGAACGACCTCGGTCAAGAAGACGTTCGAGCAGATCTTCTTCCGCGAGCACGTCAAGGCCGCCTACATCGAGGGCGACGCGTTCCATCGCTACGACCGCGCCGAGATGCGTGCGCAGATGGCCAGGGAGGCCGAGCGCGGCAACAAGCATTTCAGCCATTTCAGCCCCGAGACCAACCTGTTCGAGGAGCTGGAGCGGGCGTTCCGCGACTATGGCGAGAGCGGCAACGCGGCGACGCGGCACTACGTCCACGATGCCGAGGAGTCCGCGCTGCACGGCGCCGAGCCCGGCACCTTCACCGAGTGGAAGCGTCTGCCTGAGAATTCCGACCTGTTGTTCTACGAGGGCCTGCACGGCGCCGTCGTCACCGACCGCGTCAACGTCGCCCGCTATGCCGACCTCAAGATCGGCGTCGTGCCCGTCATCAATCTCGAATGGATCCAGAAGCTGCACCGCGACCGCAGCGCGCGCGGCTATTCGACCGAGGCCGTCACCGACACCATCCTGCGCAGGATGCCCGACTACGTCAACTACATCTGCCCGCAGTTCGCCGAGACCGACATCAACTTCCAGCGCGTGCCGACGGTCGACACGTCGAACCCCTTCATCGCGCGCTGGATCCCGACGCCGGACGAATCGATGGTCGTGATCCGCTTCAGGAATCCGCGCGGCATCGACTTTCCCTACCTGCTCTCGATGCTGCCGCACAGCTTCATGTCGCGCGCCAATTCCATCGTCTGCCCCGGCGCGAAGCTCGACCTCGCGATGCAGCTCATCCTGACGCCGCTGATCATGCAGCTCATCGAACGCAAGCGCAGCCTGAAGTGACGGCCAACGACAACACAGGGAGGATCTGATGAACATCTCGGTCCACGCCGAAGCCGACCTCAACGCGGTCGGCCATAATGATCTCGCCAACGCCGTGCGCTTCCTCGCGGTCGATGCCATCGAGAAGTCGCAGTCCGGCCATCCCGGCCTGCCGATGGGCATGGCCGACGTCGCGACCGTGCTGTTCTCGCGCTTCCTGAAGTTCGACGCCGCCAATCCGAACTGGGCGGACCGCGACCGCTTCGTGCTCTCGGCCGGCCACGGCTCGATGCTGCTCTATGCATTGCTGTATCTCACCGGCGGCGATATCGGCCTCGACGATCTCAAGGCGTTCCGGCAATGGGGCTCGAAGACGCCGGGCCATCCCGAATACGGCCACACGCCGGGCGTCGAGGTGACCACGGGCCCGCTGGGGCAGGGGATCGCGACGGCGGTCGGCATGGCGCTCGCCGAGCGGATGGCGAACGCGCGGTACGGCGACGACCTCGTCGACCACTTCACCTATGTGATCGCCGGCGATGGCTGCCTGATGGAGGGTATCAGCCAGGAGGCGATCTCGCTCGCCGGCCATCTCAAGCTGTCCCGGCTGATCGTGCTGTTCGACGACAACGGCATCTCGATCGACGGGTCGACCTCGCTCGCGACCTCCGACGATCAGCTCAAGCGCTTCGCCGCCTCCGGCTGGTCGGTGCGCCGCGTCGACGGGCACGACCCTGAGGCAATCGAGCAGGCGATCGCCGAGGAGCGCGAGACGGCGGCGCCGTCGCTGATCGCCTGCCGCACCGTCATCGGCTACGGCGCGCCCGGTCGCCAGGGCACCGAGAAGGCGCATGGCGCGCCGCTCGGCACCGAGGAGACCGCGGCGGCGCGGCGCAATCTCGGCTGGGACTATCAGCCCTTCGTGGTGCCGAGCCCCGTCCTCAAGGCGTGGCGCATGATCGGACAGCGCGGCCAGGTCGAGCACCTGGCGTGGCTCGATCGCTGCGAACGCGCCGAGGCCGCGGACCGCCGGCAGGTCCCCGACATGGGCGCCGTCGCCCTGCCGGCCGCCTATGCCCAGGCGTCGGCGAAATTGCGCGAGCGGTTCGCGACCGAGCGGCCCAAGCTTGCGACGCGGCAGGCCTCGCAGCTCGTGCTCGACGGTATCGCCTCGGCCATCCCGGGACTGGTCGGTGGCTCGGCGGATCTCACGCACTCGAACCTGACGCAGAGCAAGACCCAGCATCCGGTCAAGCCGGGCGCGTTCGCGGGCGACTACATCCATTACGGCATCCGCGAGCACGGCATGGCGGCGGCGATGAACGGCATCGCGCTGCATGGCGGCTTCATCCCCTATGGCGGCACGTTCCTCGCGTTCTCCGACTACAGCCGGCCGGCGATCCGGCTCGCGGCGTTGATGCGGCTGCGCGTCATCCACGTAATGACCCACGATTCCATCGGGCTCGGCGAGGACGGCCCGACCCATCAGCCGGTCGAGCATCTCGCGGCGCTGCGCGTGATTCCGAATCTGCTGGTGTTCCGCCCCGCCGATGCGGTGGAGACGCTGGAAGCCTGGGATTGCGCGCTGGCCGCCAGCGACCGTCCGTCCGTGCTTTGCCTGTCGCGCCAGGCGCTGCCGACTTTCCGCAGCGACGCCCGCGGCAAGAACCGGGTGTCGCAGGGCGCCTATCCCGTGGTGACGCCCGATGGCGGCCGCGACGTGACGCTGATCGCGACCGGCTCGGAAGTGTCGATCGCGCTGGAGGCGGCGCGCCTGCTCGCAACCGAGCACATCCGCGCCGCGGTGGTCTCCGCGCCCTGCTTCGCGCTGTTCGAGGAGCAGCCGGAAGACTATCGCGCCAAGGTGCTGGGCACCGCGCCGCGGGTCGGCATCGAGGCCGCCGTGCAGGGCGACTGGGCGCGCTGGATCGGCGTGGGAGGCGAGTTCGTCGGCATGTGCGGCTTCGGCGCGTCGGCGCCCGCCGCCGTGCTCTACCGGGAATTCGGCATCACCCCGCAGACCGTCGCGGCCGCCGCGCGGCGCGCGGTCGCCCGCGTCAACGAAGGCAAATAGGAGACATTCGTGGCCCGTATCACCCTTCGGCAATTGCTCGATCACGCCGCGGCTCACGGCTACGCCGTGCCGGCCTTCAACATCAACAACATGGAGCAGGGCATCGCGATCATGCAGGCGGCGGCGAGCGTCGACGCGCCGGTCATCATCCAGGCCTCGCGCGGCGCGCGCAGCTATGCCGGCGACATCATGCTCTCGCACATGATCGACGCGTTGGAGAAGACCTATCCCGACATTCCCCTGTGCATGCACCAGGACCACGGCAATGACGAGGCGACCTGCGCCAGCGCGATTGCCCACGGCTTCACCTCGGTGATGATGGACGGCTCGCTCAAGGCCGACGCCAAGACCGCGGCGGACTACGACTACAACGTGGCGATCACGCGCCGCGTCGTCGACCTCGCCCATTGGGTCGGCGCATCCGTCGAAGGCGAACTCGGCGTGCTCGGTTCGCTCGAGCATGGCGGCGGCGAGCAGGAGGACGGCCACGGCGTCGAGGGCAAGGTCGGCCACGACCAGTTGCTCACCGACACCGACCAGGCCGTCGAGTTCGTCCGCGCCACAAAAGTCGACGCGCTGGCGATCGCGATGGGCACCTCGCACGGCGCCTACAAGTTCAGCCGCAAGCCCGACGGCGACATTCTGGCGATGCGGGTGGTCGAGGAAATCCACCGCCGGCTGCCGAACACGCATCTTGTCATGCACGGCTCCTCCTCGGTGCCGCAGGCGCTGCAGGACGCGTTCAACGCCTTCGGGGGCGCGATGCCGCAGACGTTCGGCGTGCCGGTCGAGGAGATCGTCCGCGGCATCCGGAGCGGGGTACGCAAGGTCAACATCGATACCGACTGTCGGCTGGCGATGACCGCGGCGTTCCGCAAGGTCTCCGTTGAAAACCGCAGCGAGTTCGATCCGCGCAAATTCCTCAAGCCCGCGCTGGATGCGATGCGCGAATTGTGCCGCGAGCGCTTCGAGCAGTTCGGCGCGGCTGGGCACGCGAGTCGGCTCAAGGTGGTTCCGATGAGCGAGATGGCGCGGCGCTATCGCGCCGGCGAACTCGACCCGCGGATCGCCGCGCGCGCGCCGGTCGCGGCCTGACGAATGCAGAACGTAACAGAAAGACGATCTCAGGAGGCCAACATGAACGCACATACCGGAACGATCCGCGGCAAGGAGCGCTACCGCTCGGGCGTGATGGAATACAAGCGCATGGGCTATTGGGAGCCGGACTATGTGCCCAAGGACACCGACGTCATCGCCCTGTTCCGGGTGACGCCGCAGGACGGCGTCGATCCGATCGAGGCGTCGGCTGCGGTTGCAGGCGAATCCTCGACCGCGACCTGGACCGTGGTGTGGACCGACCGGCTGACGGCCGCGGAGAAATACCGTGCCAAGTGCTATCGCGTCGACGAGGTGCCTGGTTCGCCGGGCCAGTATTTTGCCTATATCGCCTACGACCTCGACCTGTTCGAGCCGGGCTCGATTGCCAACCTCACGGCCTCGATCATCGGCAACGTGTTCGGCTTCAAGCCCTTGAAGGCATTGCGGCTCGAGGACATGCGGCTGCCGGTCGCCTACGTGAAGACCTTCCAGGGACCGGCGACCGGCATCGTCGTCGAACGCGAGCGGCTCGACAAGTTCGGCCGGCCGCTGCTGGGGGCGACCATCAAGCCGAAGCTAGGGCTTTCCGGGCGCAACTACGGCCGGGTCGTCTATGAAGCACTGAAGGGCGGGCTCGACTTCACCAAGGACGACGAGAACATCAACTCGCAGCCCTTCATGCACTGGCGCGACCGCTTCCTCTATTGCATGGAGGGCGTCAACCGCGCACAGGCGGCCTCCGGCGAGGTGAAGGGCACCTATCTCAACGTCACCGCCGCCACCATGGAGGACATGTACGAACGCGCGGAGTTCGCCAAGGAGCTCGGCTCATGTGTGGTCATGATCGACCTCGTGATCGGCTACACCGCGATCCAGTCGATGGCGAAATGGGCGCGCCGCAACGACATCATCCTGCATCTGCATCGCGCCGGTCACTCGACCTACACGCGGCAGAAGAGCCACGGCGTGTCGTTCCGCGTCATCGCCAAATGGATGCGGCTCGCCGGCGTCGACCACATCCATGCCGGCACCGTCGTCGGCAAGCTCGAGGGCGATCCCAACACCACGCGCGGCTACTACGACATCTGCCGCGAGGACTTCAATCCGCTGAAGCTCGAGCACGGCATCTTCTTCGAGCAGTCCTGGGCGAGCCTCAACAAGCTGATGCCGGTGGCCTCCGGCGGCATCCATGCCGGCCAGATGCACCAGCTGCTCGATCTGCTCGGCGAGGACGTCGTGCTGCAGTTCGGCGGCGGCACCATCGGCCATCCCATGGGCATCCAGGCCGGCGCCACCGCCAACCGCGTGGCGCTGGAGGCGATGATCCTCGCCCGCAACGAAGGCCGCGACTACGTGCATGAGGGTCCGGAGATCCTGGCCAAGGCGGCCCAGACCTGTACGCCGCTGAAGGCCGCGCTCGACGTCTGGAAGGACGTGACCTTCAACTATCAATCCACCGACACGCCGGACTTCGTGCCGACGGCACTGGCCGCCGTCTGAGGAGACGCAAGATGAAGCTCACGCAAGGTTGCTTTTCCTTCCTGCCCGATTTGACCGACGACCAGATCTACAAGCAGGTGCAGTACTGCCTCGCCAAGGGCTGGGCGGTGAACATCGAGTTCACCGACGATCCGCATCCCCGCAACACCTATTGGGAGATGTGGGGCCTGCCGATGTTCGACCTCCAGGACGCCGCCGGCGTGATGCTGGAGCTGAAGGAGTGCCGCCGGGTGTACGGCGACCGCTACATCCGCATCTCCGGCTTCGACTCCAGCCACGGTTGGGAGTCGGCAAAGATCTCCTTCATCGTCAACCGGCCGCCGCAGGAAACCGAGTTCGAGCTGGTGCGGCACGAGGTCGCCGGACGTGCGGTTCGCTACACCACCGTGCGTCGACCGGCGCCGCCGACCGCGCCGTAACGCACAAGGTTCCGCTCGAAGCGCGTTCTTGCCGCTTCGACTCCCGAGCGGACAACTGCTTCGCCATTTCCCGGCGAGGCCCTTCTCTTCGAGGTGCCTGATGCTCGATCTGCCGCACGCAAAAGACGCCGACGCCGGCGAACTGCCGGCCGCCTTCGACCTGCGCAAGGAGGCCGAAGCGGCCGGCATCACCGAGACGCTGGGCCAGCTCGACCAGGAGTTGATCGGATTGAAACCGGTGAAGAGCCGCGTGCGGCAGATCGCCTCGCTGCTGCTGATCGAGCGCATCCGCCAGCGCGCAGGCCTCGTGTCCGCGCCGCCGACCCTGCACATGTCGTTCACCGGCAATCCCGGCACCGGCAAGACTACCGTCGCGCTGCGCATGGCGAAAATCCTGCACGGGCTCGGCTTCGTCCGGCGTGGCCAGGTGATCTCGGTGACGCGCGACGACCTGGTCGGGCAGTATATCGGCCACACTGCGCCGAAGACCAAGGAGATCCTGAAGAAAGCGATGGGCGGTGTGCTGTTCATCGACGAGGCCTATTACCTGCACCGGCCGGACAACGAGCGTGACTACGGCCAGGAGGCGATCGAGATCCTCCTGCAGGTGATGGAGAACCAGCGCGAGGACCTCGTCGTCATCCTGGCCGGCTACGGCGAGCGGATGACGAGCTTCTTCGCCTCCAATCCCGGCTTCCGCTCGCGCATCGCCCACCACATCGAGTTTCCCGACTATTCGGAAGCCGAGCTGCTCGTCATCGCCGAGCTGATGCTCAGGGAGCGCGGCTACAAGTTCGACGCCTCCGCCCGCGAGGCGTTCGCGAGATACATCGCGTTGCGCCGGACCCAGCCGTTCTTCTCCAACGCGCGTTCGATCCGCAACGCCGTCGATCGCATCAGGCTCCGGCAGGCCGACCGCCTCGTGTCCGATCTCGACCGCATGCTCGACATCGCCGACCTCGAGACGATTGATTCCGCCGACGTGCTGGCGAGCCGCGTCTTCAGCGGCGGGCTCATCGCCGGCGGCGGGCCGGCCGGGAGCACCGACTGATGGCACAGGACGTCGTCATTGCGCCCTCGATCCTGGCCGCGGACTTCGCCCGGCTCGGCGAGGAGATCGCCGCCATCGACGCCGCGGGCGCCGATTGGATCCATTGCGACGTGATGGACGGACATTTCGTGCCGAACATCAGTTTCGGCGCCGACGTCATCAGGGCGATCCGGCCGCTGACGCGAAAGACGTTCGACGTCCATCTGATGATCGCGCCGGCCGATCCCTATCTGGAGGCGTTCGCGAAAGCCGGCGCCGACGTCATCACCGTGCATGCCGAGGCCGGTCCGCATCTCGATCGCTCGGTGCAGGCGATCAGGGCGCTCGGCAGCAAGGCGGGCGTCAGCCTGTGTCCGGCGACGCCGGAATCGGCGATCGAATATGTGCTCGACCGCATCGATCTCGTGCTGGTGATGACGGTCAATCCGGGCTTCGGCGGCCAGTCCTTCCTGCCGTCGCAGATAGGGAAGATCAGGCGCATCCGCGACATGGTGGGCGACCGGCCGATCCGGCTCGAGGTCGACGGCGGCATCACCGCCGACAATGCCGCCGCGGTCACCGCCGCCGGCGCCGATACGCTGGTGGCGGGTTCGGCGGTATTCCGTGGCTCCGGGCCTCACGACTACAGAAGCAATATTGCGGCCATTCGCGCCGCGGCGGCGTGTGGCCATTCCGGCGCGCGCGCCTGAGCCGACGCGGGGCGCATGACGCAGCTTTGTGAAGCAATTGGCGTCGATCGTTGGCGCGAAGCGCATTCGAAGCGAATTTGACTTGAAGCAATGCCGCCGGACCGGCCTTCACGTTAACGTTTTCAATGGTGGACTGGCTTGTGCAGGGAATTTGTCGCACAAGCGTGATGCTACTGATGCATCTCGGCACGATAAGCCGGACATCATTGGGAGGGAGTGTGTTTCATGGAGAATGCGCGTCGATATCGGGCACTGGCGTCTCTATGCCGGCAGCAGGCGGCCTATCGTCCCTGGCAGAGCTGGGAACTCCTCGGCCAGGCCGAGCGCTTCGAACATCTCGCCGAAGTCGAGCTGAAATCGCATTTCGACGCGTGCAACGCGCAACGCACTGACGACGACGGAACCGCCGCGGCGGAGTGGCAGACCCCGGCCGCCGCGTGACGTGCCGTCCGCACGGGTCAGTGCGACATCAGCGTCGGAACGGTCATCGCCTCGAGCATGGCGCGGGTGACGCCGCCGAGGAAGCTTTCCTGCAGCCGCGAATGGCCGTAGCCGCCCATCACCAGCAGGTCGAGGCCTTCGTCCGCAGCCAGCGACAGGATGGTCGGCTGAATCTCGGAGCGGCTGGCCGACAGCCCGATGACCTTGGTCGACACCCCCGATCGTGCGAGATGCTTTGCCAGATTGTCGGAAGAGACCTCGGCCGGAACGGAATCCGCCTCATTCACGGTGATGGTCAGCGCGGCCTCGGCCTGCGCCAGGAAGGGCGCGGCGTCGCGCAACGCCCGCCCGGCGGCGCGGCTGCCGTCCCAGCAGATGCCGACCCGCCGCGCCTTGAACGGGCCGCGGAAGATGTGCGGGACGAACAGCACGGGACCGCCGGACTGCAGCAGGATCTCGCGCGGCAAATCGTTGTCGAAGGAACTTTGGCCCCGTTCGGGCTGCAGCACCACGCTGAGATCGTAGAGCCGCGCCATCGCGCCGACCGAACTCACGGCGTCCGCCGGGATCGCCCCGATCGACCGGCAAGCATAGGAAATGCCGGCGTTCTTGGCCTCGGACTCGAAGACCGTGAGGGCCGCCTCGGCCCGCTCAACCGCCCGCTCGCGCTCCATTTCGAACACGGCCGCAACGGCGGCGCCGCCCTCCATCACATAGGCGGTGGAGGTTGCGACATAGCCGACCGACACGGCGTCGAGATGGGCGCCGAACCCGGCCGCCAGCGAGACGGACCCGTCGACGACGGGGCGCATCGCCCGCTCGGTCGGGATGTGGACGAGGATGTCTTTGATCATGGCGGCTCTCCGGCGGACAGGGAATTGCGGCGGCAATCTTCCACCGATCGGAGAACTCTCGTTGACTTGCATCAAAACGGGCGAGGGATCTTGCGGCTTTGATCCCGCCATACCGGCGACTTGAGCGTTCCCGGGAGCAGGCCGTCTGGGCCTCGCCCGGCGGGCCCCGGCGGAGAGCACAATGGACAAGGATTCGTCGTCGCGGCAGCAGGCCGTGGCAATCGGCTACATCTTCGGCGCCGGCATCCTCTTGGTGCTGCTGCAATGGGCGTTTGCCACCTACAACACCGTCGAGAGCATCCCCTACAGCCAGTTCGAGCAACTCGTCGCCCAGGGCAAGGTGGCGGAGGTCTCGGTCGGCCAGGACGTCATCCAGGGCAAGCTGAAGGAGAACGAGAAGCTTGCGAGCGGCAAGACCGCCTTCGTCACCGCGCGCGTCGACCTCGCGCTGGCGGACAAGCTGCACGACAAGGGCGTCACCGTCACCGGCGTGCCGTCGGGCGGCGCGTTCCAGACCATCCTGTCCTGGATCGTGCCGGCACTGATGTTCTATCTGGTCTGGGTGTTCCTCGGCCGGCGCTTTGCCGAGAAGCAGGGTTTTGGCGGCATGATGTCGATCGGCAAGTCGCGCGCCAAGATCTATGTCGAGACTGACACCAAAGTCACCTTCGCCGACGTCGCCGGCGTCGAGGAGGCCAAGTTCGAATTGCAGGAGGTCGTCAACTTCCTCAAGGATCCCAAGAGCTATGGCCGGCTTGGCGCGCATGTTCCGAAGGGCATTTTGCTGGTCGGTCCGCCCGGCACCGGCAAGACCCTGCTGGCGCGCGCGGTCGCGGGCGAGGCGGGGGTGCCGTTCTTCTCGATCTCGGGCTCCGAATTCGTCGAGATGTTCGTCGGCGTCGGCGCTGCGCGCGTCCGCGACCTGTTCGAGCAGGCGCGCAAGGCGGCGCCCTGCATCATCTTCATCGACGAGCTCGACGCGCTCGGGCGCAGCCGCACGCCGAACGCGTTCGGGGGCTACGACGAGAAGGAGCAGACGCTGAACCAGCTCCTCGCCGAGCTCGACGGCTTCGACCCCTCGACCGGCGTCATCCTGCTCGCGGCCACCAATCGCCCCGAGGTGCTGGATCCCGCGCTGCTGCGCGCCGGACGCTTCGACCGGCAGGTGCTGGTCGACCGTCCCGACAAGGGCGGCCGCGTCGCCATCCTGAAGGTCCACGTCAAGAAGATCCGCATGGCGGGGGACGTCGATCTCGACAAGGTCGCGGGGCTCACCGCGGGCTTCACCGGCGCCGACATCGCCAACCTCATCAACGAGGCCGCGATCGCGGCGACCAGGCGCCGCGCCGAGGAGGTCTCGTTCGACGATTTCACCGCGGCGATCGAGCGGATCGTCGCCGGCATCGAGAAGAAGAGCCGGGTCCTGAGCCGGCAGGAGCGCCGCCGGGTCGCCTATCACGAGATGGGCCACGCGCTGGTCGCGGCCAACCTTCCCGGCGTCGATCCCGTGCAGAAGGTCTCGATCATTCCGCGCGGCATCGGCGCGCTCGGCTACACCATGCAACGCCCGACCGAGGACCGCTTCCTGCTGACCGTCGGCGAATTGAACAGCCGCATCGCGGTGCTGATGGGCGGCCGCGCCTCGGAACGGCTGATCTTCGACGGCGACGTCTCGACCGGCGCCGCCGACGACCTGCAGCGGGCCACCGAGATCGCGGTCGAGATGGTGACGAAATACGGCATGGACGCAACCGTCGGCCAGCGCACCTATGCGTCGAAACCGTCGATGTTCCTGCAGGCGACCCAGGATGCGGTGGTCAGCGCCGCCGAGGACACCGGACGCGAGATCGACCTCGCCGTGCGCAATCTGGTCGAGGCAGGCGACGCGACCGCGCGCAAGATCCTCGCCGATCATCGCGCGGAACTCGAGGCCGGCGTCGAGCTCCTGATCGCGAACGAGAGCCTGACGGCCGAGCAATTCGCGCCGTTGCGGCCGAAGGGCGCAGCAGGCGGGCAGGCCGCGGCATGACATTGCCGTGAGGTAGCGCAGTTGCGGCGCCGCGCCGCAGCGGCGCGTCTTCCTTTGCCAAGAATTAATCGCATGGACGGGACACCGTAATGTCGGATGGTCATCTTGGAAGCAGGGCGACCGCACTTCCAACATGGACATTTCGACATGAACGATCACGTCAATCCTGCTCCCGCCAAACCCCGAACCGTCCTCAAGCCACGCCGTCTCGCTTTGCTGGGCTCGGTAGCTGCGCTCGGCGTCGCCCTGCTCGCGGCTGCGCCCGGCGGATATGCGCCATTCAACGGCGCACTCTTCGCCTCGCCCGCGCTGGCCGCGGAATCGACGCCGACGCCCCCAGGCTTTGCCGATCTCGTTGCCAAGGTCAAACCGGCCGTGATCTCGGTCCGCGTCAAGATCGATCGCGACAACGACAAGAGCGCCATGCTGCAGCAGAACCGGATGGATCATGACGAAGACAATCCGTTCGACGAGTTCTCGAAGCAGTTCGGCTTCCGTCTGCCCAACGGCATGCCCCAGCGCCACCAGGTGATCACCGGCGAAGGCTCGGGCTTCTTCATCTCGGCCGACGGCTATGCCGTGACCAACAACCACGTCGTCGATCATGCCGAATCCGTGCAGGTGACGACCGATGACGGCGCCATGTACACCGCGAAGGTCGTCGGCACCGATCCGAAGACCGATCTCGCGCTGATCAAGGTCGACGGCAAGAAGGACTTCTCCTTCGTCAAGTTCTCCGACCAGCAGCCGCGCATCGGCGACTGGGTGGTCGCGGTCGGCAATCCCTTCGGCCTCGGCGGCACGGTGACGGCGGGCATCGTCTCGGCGCGCGGCCGCGACATCGGCGCCGGTCCCTATGACGACTACATCCAGATCGACGCGCCGATCAACAAGGGCAATTCGGGCGGCCCTGCCTTCGACGTCAACGGCAACGTCATCGGCGTGAACACCGCGATCTTCTCGCCGTCGGGCGGCTCCGTCGGCATCGGCTTCGACATTCCGGCCGCGACCGCAAAGCTCGTCGTCGCGCAGTTGAAGGACAAGGGCGCGGTCACCCGCGGCTGGCTCGGCGTCCAGGTGCAGCCGGTGACGTCGGACATCGCCGACAGTCTCGGCCTGAAGGAGGCCAGGGGCGCGATCGTCGACAATCCGCAGGATGGAAGCCCGGCGGCGAAGGCCGGCATCGAGGCAGGCGACGTCATCACCGCCGTCAACGGCACTGCGGTGAAGGATTCGCGCGACCTCGCCCGCACCATCGGCACCATGGCGCCGGGAAGCTCGGTCAAGCTCGACGTCTGGCACAAGGGTGCGACCAAGACGGTGACGCTCGCTCTCGGCGAATTGCCGAACGAGCATCAGGCCAAGGCCCAGGAGGAAAGGCCGCAACCGGGCGCAGGCACGCCGCATCTCGGCTTGAGTCTGGCGCCCGCCGGCGAGGTGCAGGGGGCCGGCGAGCGGGGCGTCGTCGTCGTGGCGGTCGATCCGGACGGTCCGGCCGCGCAGCACGGCATTCAGACCGGTGACGTCATCCTCAATGTCGGCGGCAAGGCCGTCACCAATGCCGGCGACGTGCGCTCGGAACTGAAGCAGGCCAAGTCGTCGGGCCGGCACAGCGTGCTGTTGCAGGTGAAGACCGCGGAGGCGACGAAGTTCGTCGCGGTGCCGTTGGCCTAGATTGGATCATCCGGTGACGTGCGACCAAAGGCGGCCTTCGGGCCGCCTTTTTCGTGGCGTCGGGCATGAACCCACAGGTTGTCGATAACATTCGCGTTAACAGCAGGCCCGCCGACAGGGTTCGGCCGCGAAAAGCGCGTTCACTCAAGGGGCGTCCCGAGCCGTAGTCGCCGTCCGGCACCGGCGGCAAGGCCAAGGGCGAGGAACTTAGAACGCGCAGTTGCTTTGTGGAACCGGGCCGATGTTTGCGAGGGATCGGTGTCGACCATGGATGGATGGAAGCGTTTCGGCGGGCGCGCGCTGATCGTGCTGCCGCTGCTGCTCTGGACCGAGACCGCGGTCGGTCACGACGACGGACGCTATGCGAATTCGCCGCTTAAGCCGTGGTTCGACAGCCTGAAGAGCCATCTCGGGCCGTGCTGCTCGAACGCCGACGGCGTCGCGCTCGCCGATCTCGATTGGGAATCCCAGGATGGACATTACCGTGTGCGGATCGACGGCGAGTGGGTCGAGGTGCCCGACGACGCCGTCATCACCGAGCCCAACCTCGCCGGCCGCACCATGGTGTGGCCGGTGAAGACCCTGTACGGAATCTCGATCCGCTGCTTCATGCCGGGGAGCATGACCTGACGCGCGATCAACGCGATGATCGCTTCTTCGACGATCGCTTCTTCGCGGATTTCCTCTTCTTCGAGGATTTCTTCGACGACTTCTTCGGGACCTTCTTGCCCTTCTTGCGCGCCTTCGACAGGCCGATCGCGATCGCCTGCTTGCGGCTCTTCACCCGTCCGCCACGTCCGCCGCGGCCGCTCTTCGCGGTGCCCTTCTTGTAGCGGCGCATTTCCTTTTCGACGTCGCTGCCGGCGCTGCGCGAATAGCGGCGCTTCTTTCTTGCTTTGCGTGCCATCGTGGTTCTCCCTTGGCCGAAGGAGAACGGTTCCCGAAGGGCAAAGGTTCCGGCGCGGAGCCTTAGAAGGAATCGGCGAGCACGATCTCGGCCTCCAGCGCCTGGATGCGTTGCGCCGCCTCGGCGAAGGTCAGATCGCCGGCATATTGACCGGGCTGGTAGGCCTCATCGCTCAGGCGTCTCAGCCGCAGGCTCTGGGCCCGCGTCATCTGTCCGGCGAGATAATCCCTGGCATTGTATTTACCGTCCATGCGCATTTGCGCTCTCCTTCCCCGAAACGTGACTTGACTATATGTTCTTATTTTGTTCTAACAAGCCATGGACAACAGAATTAATGAAATCCCTCGAAAAATCATCGTCTTGCGAGGCGAGATGACCGACATTGAGGCGTCCATTCGCGACCTCATCAACCAGGACCGCGATTGCGCGGAGCGCGCGCTGCACCTGATCGGCCTGCGCGCCGAGATGAAGCGGCTGATCGGTGAATGGAGGGCGGCCGGTGGCGGCGAACGACTGCCCGGCATGCGCGAGCGGGCGCGGCTTCGTTCTTCGCGTCGCTGAAGTTTCGGGAGTTCGTCGTGGACGAAGATCCGGACGGCTACCGGATTCTGAAGCTGCGAGCCGAAATTCTCGATTTGTGCTCCGCCATCCGGCAGTTGCAGCGCGCGGGTCTCGACCATGCCGCAGCCCAGCTCCTGATCTCACGCAAGCGGGCGCAGCTGGACCAGTTGGTCAGAACGCAAGGCGCGAGCCAGGTTTCGTCTTAGCCGAGCTTCATATTGGCAGAGTCACATCCGGCGCGACGCGCTCGACAACGTCCCGACGCCGTGGCGTCAGGCGATCGGCCAGAGCGCGCAAGGCAAAGCCCCGCGTCCATCGCGGAGCTTCGCCTTCGACTGCCGCCGATCGCGCTTACTTCGAATAGGTACCGTTCGACGGCGTGCTGCCGCCCTGGTTGGTGCCGGGGCCGGAATTGCCCTGACTGGAGGGGTTCTTGCTGGTCGACTTCATGTTGGCGCCCGTCGTCATCTGTGACGAGGTCGACATGTGGTGTTTCGTCTTGTGCGATCTGGCTTGAGCGGCGAACGGCGCGGCGGCGAGGCCGGTTGCCACGAGCATGGCGAACGCGATCCGGGTCTTCTTCATGCGTATCTCTCCCATGAGTTGAATTGACGCAGGCAGGGAGCAACCGCCGCCGGCCGGAAGCGTTCCTCGCGGAACGTCGCTGCGCATCACAAGCGCATCAAACTTCCTTGTTCTCGGCGAGAATGAATACGGCGCCGGTCAGCGTCGCGCCGATCGAGAAGCTCGCGACCAGCGCCGCGATGAAGACGACGCCGGCTGTGTTTCCGCCGTCCGCGAGCAGCGCCGCTACTGCGGGATTCGTCAATACCAGGGTGAGAGCGAAGGCGAGGCCGAGCGCCGTGCCCATCATGGCATGCGACAAGAGCTTGATCGCACCGGCAACCGAGATCAGGCCCGATGGTTTCTTTGCCCGCATGGAACCACCCGCAACTGCAGCTGCAACGCGACGGCCGCAATCTGGTTCCGCAGTTCCGGCCATCCGATGCAGGAATTTTCGTCGCAGCCTTCATCCGGCGTTCAGGCGCGTGCTGAGACGATCGCGTCGTCAATCCAGGGAATTCTCGATCATGGCAAAAGTGGTCTTTCTGTACCGCTCGCTGGCCTATCGCAACGCGGCCGCCGAGATGCTGCGCAAGGCGCGCAGGCTGCCGCGCGGACCGGAGCGCAGCGCGGCACGCCGCTATGCGCGGGCGCTGCGCGAGCTGGCCAGAACGGAAGCGTGGCTCGAAGGGCGCATCGCCGATGCGCATCCGGCGTTGCGCGAGGTGAGGTTGCGCGCGCGGCGGTCGCCTTAGCCCGAGGCACTTTGCATCGCGCCCGGCGCGGGCGCATCGAATCGTCCGTGTGATCCCGGTCTGGTCTTGCACAGCGGCACCTCGAGGCGACAAAGCAATCCTTCCGTCCGCCAGTCGAACTGCGCCAGGCCGCCAAGCTGGGACTCGACGCTTGCGAGCAGGCTCCTGGTGCCGAACCCGCGCGACTTCGGCGGCCTGACCGCGGGCCCGTCGGATTCCTCCCAGCACAAGGCGAGGGTATCATCCGCCACCTGCCAGTCGATCGACAGCCGTCCCGCGCGCGTCGAGAGTGCGCCGTACTTGGCGGAGTTGGTGAACAGCTCGTGCAGCGCCAGAACCAGCGTCTGCGCGGTCGCCGGCGCGAGCTGGACTTGCGGTCCCGAAACGCGGATCTGGCCGCCGGGCGCATAGGGCGCCAGTTCCTCCTCGATCAGCTTGCCGAGCTCTGCGCCCTGCCAGCTCGACAGCGACAGGATGGTGTGCACGCGCGCCAGCGCGTTGATGCGCCCTTCCACCGCGCCGACGTAACTCTTGACGTCGTCGGCGCGGGTGAGGCGGACGATCGACTGGGCGAGGGCGAGCGCGTTCTTGGCGCGGTGGTCGACCTCGCGCGCCAGGAGCATCTGGCGTTCCTCGGCGCGCTTGCGTTCGGTGATGTCGACGGTGACGCCGCTGACCCGCACCACGCGGCCGGCCGCGTCCAGGGTCGCCGCAGCCGTTCCGGTGCACCATCGCACCTCGCCGTCCGGCCGGTTGACGCGGAATTCCGCTTCGTAGGAGGTCGCGCCCTTTCTGAAGCCGGCGATCGCCTTGCGCATCCGCTCGACGTCGTCGGGCTGCAGCAGCGCCTGGATGTTCGCGGTCGTGACGTTGAAGGTCTCCGGCGTCACGCCGAAGATGCGATACTGGCCTTCGTCCCACATCCAGTCGCCGTCGATCCAGTCCCAGTCCCACGATCCCATCCTGCCGGCGGCGATCGCCATGCTGCGTCGCTGCTCGCTCTCGACCAGCTTCGCGGTGGACTTCTCGAGCTCGGCGGTGCGGGCGCGCACGCGGTCCTCCAGCTCCCGGTTCAGCCCCTCGAGTTCGCGCGTCTTGCGATAGAGTTCGGCGAACACCTTGATCTTGGCGCGCAGCACCTCCGGCACCACCGGAACCGGAACGTAGTCGACGGCGCCCATCTCGTAGCCGCGCAGCCGGTCGATGTCGCTGACCTGGATCGCCGAGATGAAGATCATCGCCGTCTTCTGGAAGCGGGGATGCTCGCGGATCATCGCCGCGAGCTCGAAGCCGTCGAGCTCGGGCATGCAGACGTCGACCAGGATCACCGCGATCTCGGTCTTGAGCAGGATCTCGAGCGCTTCGCGGCCCGACGACGCGATCACCAGGTTCTCGCCGAGATCCTTCAGGATCACCTCGTAGGCGAGCAGCTTGGCCGGCTGGTCGTCGACGAGGAGGATGTTGACCTTTTCGTGGCCCATTCGCGGATCCCAATTCAACGATGCAGCCACATGCGGATGGCAAGCAGCAATTGATCGGTATTGACGGGCTTGGCGAGATAGTCGGAGGCGCCGGCTTCCAGGCACTTCTCGCGGTCGCCCTTCATCGCCTTCGCGGTCAGCGCGATGATGGGAAGGCGGGCGAAGGCGGGGTCTTGCCTGATGACGCCGATGGTCTGATAGCCATCCATCTGCGGCATCATGATGTCCATCAGGACGATTGCGATCTCGGGATTGGATTCGACGAGCGCCACCGCTTCGCTGCCGGTCGTCGCCGTCAGCACCTTCATCCCGCGCCGCTCCAGCACGCTCGATAGCGCGAAGATGTTGCGGGCGTCGTCGTCGACGAGCAGCGCGGTCTTGCCGATCAGGTCCTCGTCGGAGCTGTTCAGCTTCTCCAGCATGCGTTGCTTCTCGACCGGCAGTTCCGTGATCACGCGGTGCAGGAACAGCGCGGTCTCGTCCAGCAGGCGTTCCGGAGATTCCACGCCCTTGACCACGATGCTGCGCGCCATGGTATGGAGTTCCGCGTCCTCCTCTGCCGAGAGCTCTCGCCCGGTGAAGACCACGACCGGAACGTTCGACAGCGAGTCGTCGCCGCGGATCTCGTCCAGCACCTCGAACCCGCTCATGTCGGGCAGCCGCAGGTCGAGCACGACGCAGTCGCACGGCTGCTCGCGCAGCGTCGAGAGCGCGTCGGCCCCGGTGCCGGCCGCCACGATCTCGATGTCGTCGTGGTGCAGGAGCTCGCGGATCGAGAGCCGTTCCGCCTCGTTGTCCTCGACGATCAGGAGCCGCTTGCGCCGCGGCCGCGCATATTCCCTGATCTGGGTCAGCGCGGCGGAGACGCCCTCCGTGGTCGTCGGCTTGTTGACGAAGGAGAACGCGCCGCGGGCCAGCGCATGCTGGCGATCCTCGTCGAGCGTGATGATCTGGACCGGGATGTGGCGGGTTAGGGGATTGTGCTTGAGCTGGCTCAGCACGGTCCAGCCCAGCATGTCCGGCAGGAACACGTCGAGCGAGACCGCGCTCGGCTGGTACTGCTTGGCGAGCTCCAGCGCCTCGGCGCCGCGCGTCGCCACCAGCACCTTGAAGCCCCTGTCGCGCGCCAGGTCGATCAGCACCCGCGCGTAATGCGGGTCGTCCTCGACGATCAGGAGGATGGTGTCGCCCGCCTCCAGATTGAGGCGATCGTCGGCGAGCTGCTCGACCACGCGCTCGGGCGCGGGCGCTTGCAGCGCGGGCGTCTGGCTCTGCGCCGGCGACGGCGCATTGAGCCGCGGTGCCAGCGCCGGTCCGGAATATTTCAGCGGCAGATAGAGCGTGAAGGTCGAGCCCTTGCCCGGCGCGCTGCGCAGATGGATTTCGCCGCCGAGCAGGCTTGCCAGTTCGCGGCTGATGGCGAGCCCGAGGCCGGTGCCGCCGTATTTGCGGCTGGTGCCGGCGTCGGCCTGCTGGAACGCCTCGAAGATCAGCTTCTGCTTCTCCTGGGGAATGCCGATGCCGGTGTCGGAGACCTCGAAGGCGATCACGACGGGCGCGGTGTTGAGCACCGGGTGGTCCGGGCTCCAGCCGCCGAGCGCGCCGGAGACCCGGAGCCGCACGCCGCCTTCGGCGGTGAACTTGAAGGCGTTGGACAACAGGTTCTTCAGCACCTGCTGCAGGCGCTTGGAGTCCGTGACCAGGCTGCGGGCGAGGTTCGGATCGACGCCGATGTCGAACGCGAGGTTGCGGTTTTCCGCCTCGTGCCGGAACGGACGCCCGACGGTGTCGAGCAGGTTCGAGGTCAGGATCTCCTCCGCGTCGACCGTCACGGTGCCGGATTCGATCTTGGACAGATCGAGGATGTCGCTGATCAGGTTGAGCAGGTCGGTGCCGGCGCCGTGGATGGTGCGGGCGAATTCGACCTGCTTGTGGGACAGGTTGCCGTCCGGGTTGTCGGTGAGCTGCTGGCCGAGGATCAAAATGCTGTTGAGCGGCGTGCGCAGCTCGTGGCTCATGTTGGCCAGGAATTCGGACTTGTATTTCGAGGTCAGCGCGAGCTCGCCCGCCTTCTCCTCCAGCGCGCGGCGGGCCTGCTCGATCTCCTGGTTCTTGCGCTCGACCTCGACGTTGCGCTCGGCGAGCTGCTGCGCCTTCTGCTCGAGCTGCTCGTTGGTCTGCTGCAGCTCGCGCTGCTGCGTCTGCAGCTCGGCGGCGAGCTGCTGCGACTGCTTCAACAGGCCCTCGGTCTGCATCGTGGCCTCGATCGAGTTGAGCACGATGCCGATGGAATCGGTGAGCTGCTCGAGGAAGGTCATCTGCGAGGTCGTGAAGGCGGTGAGCGAAGCGAGCTCGATCACGGCCTTGACCTGGTTCTCGAACAGCACCGGCAGCACGACGAGGTTCTTCGGCGCGACGCGGAACAGCGCCGAATTGATCGGTACCGCGTCCTCGGGGATGTCGGCGACCAGCCGCTGCCGCTTGTCGGATGCGCACTGGCCGATCAGGCCTTCGCCGAATTGCACCGTCTGCCGGTAGGGATAGACGCCGTCGCGGGCGTGGGAGGCGAGCAGGCGAAGCTGCGGGCTGTCCTCGTTGTCGACCTGGTAGATCACGCCGGTATGGGCGTTCACCAGCGGCGTGAGCTCGGTGAGCAGCAGCCGGCCGACGGTGGTGAGATCGCGCTGGCCCTGCAGCATGTTGGTGAATTTGGCCAGGTTCGTCTTCAGCCAGTCCTGCTCGGTGTTCAGCTCGGTGGTGAGCCGCAGGTTGGTGATCATCGTGTTGATGTTGTCCTTGAGCTCGGCGACCTCGCCGCGGGCGTCGACCTGGATGGCGCGGGTGAGGTCGCCCTTTGTCACGGCGGTCGCGACCTCCGCAATCGCGCGCACCTGCGAGGTGAGGTTGGCCGCGAGCAGATTGACGTTGCCGGTGAGGTCCTTCCAGGTGCCGGAGGCGCCGGGCACGTTGGCTTGTCCCCCGAGCCGGCCCTCCACGCCGACCTCGCGCGCCACCGACGTCACCTGGTCGGCGAAGGTCGCGAGCGTCTCGGTCATGTTGTTGATGGTGTCGGCGAGTGCGGCGACCTCGCCCTTGGATTTCACGGTGAGGTTCTGCTTGAGGTCGCCGTTGGCGACCGCGGTGACCACCTTGACGATGCCGCGCACCTGCTCGGTGAGGTTCGCGCCCATCACGTTGACGGTGTCGGTGAGGTCCTTCCAGGTGCCGGCGACACCGGGCACCTCGGCCTGACCGCCGAGCTTGCCTTCGGTGCCGACCTCGCGGGCCACGCGGGTAACTTCGCCGGCAAACGCATTGAGCTGGTCCACCATGGTGTTGATGGTGTTCTTCAGCTCGAGGATTTCGCCCTTCACGTCCACGGTGATCTTGCGCGAGAGGTCGCCGCGCGCCACCGCCGTGGTCACCTCCGCGATGTTGCGGACCTGCGTGGTCAGGTTGGCGGCGAGCAGGTTGACGTTGTCGGTGAGGTCCTTCCAGGTGCCGCCGACGCCGGGCACGACCGCCTGGCCGCCGAGCCGCCCTTCCGTGCCGACCTCGCGCGCAACGCGGGTGACTTCGGCCGCGAAGGAGCGGAGCTGCTCCACCATCGTGTTCAAGGTGTCCTTGAGCAGCAGGATCTCGCCGCGCACGTCCACCGTGATCTTCTTCGACAGATCGCCGCCCGCGATCGCGGTTGCGACCTCGGCGATGTTGCGGACCTGCGCCGTCAGGTTCGAGGCCATGAAATTGACGTTGTCGGTGAGGTCCTTCCAGGTACCGGCGACCTCGGGCACTTCGGCCTGGCCGCCGAGCTTGCCTTCAGTACCGACCTCGCGCGCCACGCGCGTGACTTCCGAGGCGAAGGCGTTGAGCTGGTCCACCATGGTGTTGATGGTGTTCTTGAGCTCGAGGATCTCGCCCTTCACGTCCACCGTGATCTTCTTCGAGAGGTCGCCCTTCGCGACCGCGGTGGTCACCTCCGCGATGTTGCGCACCTGGCCCGTGAGGTTCGAGGCCATGTAGTTCACCGAGTCGGTCAGGTCCTTCCACGTACCGGCGACGCCGCGCACCTGCGCCTGGCCGCCGAGCCGTCCTTCCGTGCCCACCTCGCGCGCCACGCGCGTCACTTCCGAAGCGAACGAGCCGAGCTGGTCCACCATCGTGTTGATGGTGTTCTTGAGCTCCAGGAT
>NZ_JAGWUA010000049.1 GCF_028868675.1 Bradyrhizobium sp. | reverse complement strand
CGAGAGCCTTGACTCACAAATCCCCATATGAGGGTGGGCAAAGCGAAGCGTGCCCACCATTGCCTGCGACAGCGTGGAAAGAGGTTGGTGGGCACGGCGCACTGCGCCTTTGCCACCCTACGACGGCTTCTGCTCCAGCGCCTTTGCGATCGCGCGCAGGTCCTGCCAGGCGAGGCGCTTGTAGGACGGCGAGCGCAGCAGGTAGGCGGGGTGGAACGTCGGCAGCGCGCGGATGCTGCGCTTGCCGGTGTCGTAGTCGAACCAGCGGCCGCGTGTGCGCATGATGCCTTCGCGCGTTGCGAGCAGCGTCTGCGTCGAGGGATTGCCGAGCGTCACCAGCACGTCGGGATCGACCAGCTCGATCTGGCGCTGGATGAAGGGCAGGCAGATTTGCGTCTCCTGCGGCGTCGGCGTGCGGTTGCCGGGCGGCCGCCACGGAATCACGTTGGCGATGTAGGCGGTGCGGCGGTCGAGCCCGATCGCTCCGATCATGCGGTCGAGCAGCTTGCCGCTGCGTCCGACGAAGGGCAGCCCCTCGATGTCCTCGTCGCGCCCCGGCGCCTCGCCGACGAACATGATGCGCGCTTGCGGATTGCCGTCGGCGAACACCAGCCGCGTCGCGGTGTGCTTGAGCGCGCAGCCGTCGAATTTTTCCATCAGCTCGCGCAACGCATCGAGGCTCGGCGCGGTGCGCGCCGCCTCGCGTGCGGTGGCGATCGCGACGTCGGGGGCGGGCGCCGCCTCGCCGCGGATCACCGCGGGAGCGGCCAGCGGCCGTGCGCGCTCGGCCTGCGGTATCGTGCGCGCAGGCTGGAGCGCCGTTTGCGGCGGCGCATCGAGCTCGGCCAGCCGGTCGACCGGCTCCTCGGCGAGCGCGCAGTCCACCCCGGCCTCCAGATAGAAGGCGAGGAGCTCGCGGATGGTGGGGGCGGGTTCGCTGATCATGGGAAAGTCTGACTTATATGGCAGAATAGGCGGCCTTGCATCCCAGCGGAATGCATTTCCGAGGTTGTCCTGTCCGGAAAAATCGGAAACAAGGGAGCGCAAACGACCCGGGACCGTCTCAAGGGCTGAGATCAGAGCATGACCGAAGAACTTCCCCCGCGCGAATCCATGGAATTCGACGTCGTCATCGTCGGCGCCGGCCCCTCGGGCCTGTCGGCGGCAATCCGGCTGAAGCGGCTCAACGCCGATCTCAATGTCGTCGTGGTGGAGAAGGGCTCCGAGGTCGGCGCGCACATCCTGTCGGGTGCGGTGATCGACCCCGCCGGTCTCGACAAGCTCGTCCCCGACTGGCGCGAGGATGCCGATTGCCCGCTGAAGACGCAGGTGACGGACGACCGCTTCTTCTGGTTCACCGAGACCAGCGCGATCAAGCTGCCGAACTTCGTCATGCCGCCCCTGATGAACAATCATCATTGCTACATCGGCTCGCTCGGCAACGTCTGCCGCTGGCTGGCGCGCAAGGCCGAAGCGCTCGGCGTCGAGATCTATCCGGGCTTTGCGGCCGCCGAAGTGCTCTACGACGACAAGGGTACGGTGCGCGGCATCGCCACCGGCGACATGGGCATCGCCAGAGACGGCACGCTGAAGGATTCCTTCACCCGCGGCATGGAATTGCTCGGCAAGTACACGCTGTTCGCCGAAGGCGCACGCGGCTCCCTCTCCAAGCAGCTCATCGCCAAGTTCGCGCTCGACGCCAGGAGCGAGCCGCCGAAGTTCGGCATCGGCTTGAAGGAAGTCTGGCAGATCGATCCGGCCAAGCATCGGAAGGGCCTGATCCAGCACGCCGTCGGCTGGCCTCTGAAGAACGACACCGGCGGCGGCCTGTTCTTCTATCACTATGACGAGAACCTGGTGTCGATCGGCTTCGTGGTGCACCTCAACTACAACGATCCGTATCTGTCGCCCTTCGACGAGTTCCAGCGCGTCAAGACGCATCCCGCCGTGCGGGCGACGCTCGAAGGCGGCAAGCGGCTCGCTTACGGCGCGCGCGCCATCACCGAGGGCGGCTATCAGTCGGTGCCGCGCCTGAGCTTCCCCGGCGGCGCCCTGATCGGCTGCGCGGCGGGCTTCGTCAACGTGCCGCGCATCAAGGGTGTCCACAACGCGATGGGCACCGGCATGCTGGCCGCCGAGCACGTAGCCGCCGCGCTCGGCGCGGGCCGCGCCGGCGACGAGCTCGTCGAATACGAGAACGCCTGGCGCGACTCCTCCGTCGGCAAGGACCTCTATCCCGTTCGTAACGCAAAACCGCTGTTGTCGAAGTTCGGCACCTTCCTCGGCGCCGGGCTCGGCATCTTCGACATGTGGTGCAACACGCTGCTCGGGGTCTCTCTGTTCGGTACCCAGTCGCACGCCAAGCCCGATCGGGCCACGCTCGATCCGGCCAGGAACCACGCGCCGAAGGTCTATCCGAAGCCGGACGGCAGAATCTCCTTCGACAAGCTGTCGTCGGTGTTCCTGTCCAATACCAACCATGAGGAGGACCAGCCGGTTCACCTCAGGGTCGCCGACATGAATTTGCAGAAGACGAGCGAGCACGACGTCTTCGCCGGTCCGTCGAACCGCTACTGCCCGGCAGGCGTCTATGAATGGGTGGAGGAGGGCGCCGCCCCGCGCTTCGTCATCAACGCCCAGAACTGCGTCCACTGCAAGACCTGCGACGTGAAGGACCCGAACGGCAACATCACCTGGGTTCCCCCGGAGGGCGGTGGCGGGCCGAACTACGAGGCCATGTAGCGGAAGCCGTCGGCATCGGCGTCGCGACGCACGATCGCGTGAGGGGCGCGGCCCGAACTTCCGTCCGCGGCCACGATACGGCCACAGTAGCAGCGTCTTGGGGCGGACCCCGACGGCCGGGGTACCAGCCAATTCACCCGCCCGATCCTTGCGGATACGGCCCAAAAGCGGCATTGTCCGGTCGTCGTGATGGTTCCGGGTCCCGATGCCGCCGGTCGTCTCCGCGTGCGAGAGACGCCCCTGATTCCCAAACCCGGGTATGACCCAACCCAAGGCGAGCCCTGATGTTTTCAAATCGCTTCAATCGCTGGACTGCTGCCGCCATGGCCCTTGCGGGCTCAGCTCTCGTGGCGGTCCCCGGCGGGGTGCTGGCGCAGACGCCGGATCATCCGGCCGACACTGCGGCGCAGTTTCCGACACGCAACGATCTGAAGTCGCTGACGGGCGCCGGCAGCTATCTCGCCGCCCGCCATGCCAGCGTGGAGCGGGACGCCGCGTCGGCTGCGGCCTTCTACCGCTCGGCGCTGCGCACCGATCCGAAGAACAACGAACTGCTCGACCGCGCCTTCATCTCCTCGGTCGTCGAAGGCGACATCGATGAGGCCGTCAAGCTCGCCGAGCGGATCCTCGCCGTCGACAAGACGAATCGCATCGCGCGACTCGTCGTCGGCGTGCACGATCTGAAGCTGAGGAAATACGCCGCCGCGCAGACCAACATCAACCAGTCGATCCGTGGGCCGATCACCGACCTGGTCGCGACGCTGCTGTCGGGCTGGGCCGCCTACGGCGCGGGCGATGCCAAGAGCGCCGTCGCCAACATCGACAAGTTGACTGGCCCGGAATGGTATCCGCTGTTCAAGGATCTCCACGCCGGCATGATCCTCGAGCTCACCGGCAAGGAGAAGGACGCCGGCGTCCGTTTCGAGCGCGCCTACAAGCTCGACAACTCGATGCTGCGGATCACCGAGGCCTACGCGCACTGGCTCACCCGCAACAAGGACGCCGCCGCGGCGCTCGGCGTCTACGAGACCTTCGACAAGAAGCTCGCCCGCCATCCCCTGATCCAGGAAGGCATGCGCGAGGCCAAGGCCGGCAAGAAGCTGCCGCCGCTCGTCGAGTCCGCGCAGGCCGGCGCCGCCGAGGCGCTCTACGGCATCGGCGCGACGCTGACCCGGCACGGCGGCGAGGACCTCGCTCTCGCGTATCTGCAGCTTGCGCTCTATCTGCAGCCGGGCCATCCGCTCGCGCTGCTCTCGCTCGCCGATCTCTATGAGTCGGTGAAGCGGCCACAGATGGCGATCAAGGTCTACGAGCGCGTGCCGGCGTCCTCGCCGCTGAAGCGCAATGCCCAGATCCAGCTCGCGGTCGACCTCGATTCCGCCGATCGCACCGATGAGGCGATCAAGATCCTCAAGACCGTCACGACCGACGACCCCAAGGATCTCGAGGCCATCATGGCGCTCGGCAACATCGAGCGCGGCCGCAAGAAGTTCTCCGATTGCGGTGCCACCTATTCCAAGGGCATCGAGGTGCTGCCGGCCGGCGCCGACAAGGCCAACAGCGTCTGGTACTACTATCGTGGCATCTGCGAGGAGCGCTCCAAGCAGTGGAGCAAGGCCGAAGCCGACATGAAGAAGGCGCTCGAGCTGCAGCCCGAGCAACCGCATGTGCTCAACTATCTCGGCTATTCCTGGATCGACCAGGGCATCAACCTCGACGAAGGCATGAAGATGATCAAGCGCGCCGTCGAGCAGCGTCCCGACGACGGCTACATCGTGGACTCCCTCGGCTGGGCTTATTATCGCATCGGCAATTACGACGAGGCGGTGAAGAATCTGGAGCGCGCCATCGACCTCAAGCCCGAGGATCCCACCATCAACGATCATCTGGGCGACGCCTATTGGCGCGTCGGCCGCACGCTGGAGGCAAAATTCCAGTGGGCGCATGCCCGCGACCTGAAGCCCGAGCCCGAGGATCTGCCGAAGATCGAGGCCAAGATCGCGAACGGCCTGCCGGACGATCCCAACGCTTCCGCGGCGCAGGCCGAGAAGAAGAAAGACGACGGCAAGGGCGGCTGATCGGGAAGCTTTGGGGGATGCCGGCGTTGGTTGAAGAGGGGCGGGCGAAGGTCAATCTGAGCCTTCGCGTGGTCGGCCGTCGCGTCGACGGCTATCACGATCTCGAAAGCGTGGTCGCGTTCGCCGATTGCGCCGACCGTCTCACGGTGGAGCCGGGCGGCGCGCTGACGCTCGCCACCACGGGCCCGCTCGCCGCAGCCTGCGGCGAACTCGCCGACAATCTCGTTCTCAAGGCTGCAAAGCTTCTCGCCGACGCCGTGCCCGGCCTCAGGCTCGGCGCCTTCGCGCTCGAAAAGGTGCTGCCCGTCGCGGCCGGCATCGGCGGCGGCTCGGCGGATGCGGCCGCAGCCTTGCGGCTGCTCGCCCGTCTCAACGGCCTGTCGCTGGACGATCCGCGGCTGCAGCAGGTCGCGCTTGCCACCGGCGCCGACGTGCCGGTGTGCCTGTTCTCGCGCGCCTGCGACATGACCGGCGTCGGCGAGCAGCTTCACGCGCTCGATCTGCCGTGCATGCCCTGCGTGATGGTCAATCCGCGCGTACCGGTCGCGACCAGGGATGTGTTCAACGCGCTCGGGCTGCGCAACGGAGAACTCCTGGTCGGTGCCGGCGACGTGATCGAGGCGCCGGCCTGGCCGGAGGCCGGGGCGTCCATCGCCGACTGGATCGATATCCTCTCGACCGTTGCCAACGACCTCGAGGCGCCGGCGATGCACATCGAGCCGGTCATCGGCGAGGTGCTGGAGGCGTTGCGCGCGTCTTCCGGCGTCGGGCTCGCGCGCATGTCGGGCTCGGGCGCGACCTGCTTTGCGATCTACGCCGATCTCGCCGCCGCCCGCGCCGCCGCCGAAACGATCCGCCGCGGCCACCCCGGCTGGTGGGTGCATGCGGGGACGTTGAGTTAGACACGTGAGCGCCTAGTGTCGCATGCGCCGCCGCAGATGTAACGCTGGCCATTCCCCCAATCGTCGTCCTGGCGAACGCCAGGACCCAACCACAGGAAGAAGTTTGACGAAGACTTGCAGTTGTCCTTCGAGCGGTACTGACACTGCGCGCCGTCGATAGATTCCGCGGTATGGGTCCTGGCGTTCGCCAGGACGACACTGAAGGCGTGGCGTGCGGCGTGAGCTCGAATTCAAGCCCTAATGCGACCGCGCCAGGCAGAACGCGACCACCTGCTCCAGCGCGCTCTTCATCGCCGACTGCGGGAACAAAGCGAGCGCATCGACCGCCATGGCGCCGTAGTGCTGGGCGCGGCTCAGAGTGTCCTCGAGCGCGCGGTGCTTGTTCATCAGCCCGATCGCGTGATCGAGATCGGTCTCGCCGATCTCGCCGCGCTCGAGCGCCCGCACCCAGAAGGCGCGCTCGGCGTCGTTGCCGCGGCGGAACGCCAGCACCACCGGAAGCGTGATCTTGCCTTCGCGGAAATCGTCGCCGATGTTCTTGCCGAGCTTGGCGCTCTTGCCGCCATAGTCGAGCACGTCGTCGACGAGCTGGAAGGCGATGCCGAGATTCATGCCGACCGAGCGGCAGGCGGTCTGCTCGGCCTTCGGGCGGTTGGCGATGACGGGGCCGACCTCGCAGGCGGCCGCGAACAATTCCGCGGTCTTGGCGCGGATCACGGCGAGGTATTCGTCCTCGGTGGTGGCGGTGTTCTTGGCGGCCGCAAGCTGCATCACCTCGCCTTCGGCGATGGTTGCGGCCGCGGCCGAGAGGATGTCGAGCGCGCGCAGCGAGCCGACCTCGACCATCATCCGGAACGCCTGGCCGAGCAGGAAGTCGCCGACCAGCACGCTCGCCTCGTTGCCCCACAGCATGCGCGCCGACAGCTTGCCGCGGCGCATCTCGCTCTCGTCGACGACGTCGTCGTGCAGCAGGGTCGCGGTATGCATGAACTCGACGGAGGCCGCGAGCTTGATGTGGCCGTCACCGGTGTAGCCGGCGAGGTTGGCCATGGCGAGCGTGAGCATCGGCCGTAGCCGTTTGCCGCCGGACGAGATCAGGTGGTTGGCGACCTCCGGGATCATGGTCACCTCGGAGCCGGTGCGCGACAGGATCGTCGCATTGACGCGCTCCATGTCGGGGGCGACCAGGGCAACCAGCTGTTCGATCGACGCGCCGGGAGTTTCGAAAGGGACGATGACGGCCACGCCGGTCTCCAATATTTGCCCCGGAAGGGCTATCCTGAGGGACCGACAATAGAAACTGCGGGCGGATGCGGCAAGAGCCGGAACCGATTGACATTTGCCCCGTATCTCGCCTTGAGGCAGGAGATTTATTTTGCGCGAACTGGTTCGGACCAACGATATGGTGCTGGTGTCGGCGATCGGCGCGCTGCTCGACGGCGCCAACATCCATCACCTGGTGCTGGACCAGAACATGAGCATCATCGAGGGCTCGCTCGGCATCCTGCCGCGGCGGATCCTGGTCCACGAGGATGATGCGGGCGAGGCGCGGCAATTGCTCGCGGAAGCCGGGCTCAGTCACGAGCTGCGCGACGATGGCTGAGCGCGCTTCCGGCCTCACCGAGGACGCCTTTCTCGGCGGGCGGCTGCTGCTGAAGCAGAAGCGCTCCGGCCACCGCGCCGGCCACGACGCGATTCTGCTCGCCGCGGCGACGGCGGCGAGCCGGGGGGATCGCGTCGTCGATCTCGGCGCCGGCATCGGCGCGGCCGGGCTTGCGCTGGCGAAGCGCGTCGCGGGGATCGAACTGATGCTGGTCGAGATCGATCCGGAGCTTGCCGCGCTCGCGCGCGCCAATGCGGCAGCCAATGCGATTGCGGCCGAGGTGGTCGTGCTCGACGTGACCGCGGATGCCCAGGCCTTCGCTGCCGCCGGCCTGTCGCCGGACAGCGTCGATGCGGTGCTGATGAACCCGCCCTTCAACGATCCCGCGCGCCATCGCGGCTCTCCCGATCAGGCGCGGCAGTGCGCCCATGTCGCGACCGAGGAGACGCTTCAAGCCTGGGTGCATACCGCCCGGCGCATTCTCAAGTCAGGAGGCGCACTGACCCTGATCTGGCGTGCGGACGGACTTGGCGACGTGCTGGCAGCGCTGTCACGCGGCTTCGGCGGTCTCTCGATCCTGCCCGTTCATGGCGAGGCGGAAAAGCCTGCGATCCGCGTGCTGGTGCGCGCCGTCAAGGGCGGCCGGGCGCCAAGCCGGCTGCTGCAGGGCCTCGTGCTCAATGAGGGGTCAAACGTGCCCAAAAAAGAGGTGCAGGACATTCTGGCCGGGAGGGCGGTTCTGCCGCTGGCGGAGCCGTGAAACGATCTATTGGGGAAGCGAGTTTGACGGCTGTTCCCGCGCAGATGTGAAGCGAATAGCCGCGAAAAGGGCAGCCATCAGCATCATCAGCAGATAGATCTTCATGGTTCCCTCCGCTGCGCCATTGCAGCCGCGTCAGGAGCGGCAATGCAAAACACGTTCCAGCGATGCCAATGACAGTCGCGTGATAAGAAATGGTTAATGAGAGGTAACGGCATGACCGAACAATTCCGCGATTGTGCGGAGCCCGGCCTGATGGACAAGCTGATGGACTATCTGCCGGCGCGGTTCCGCCCGGGCGCGGCCGTCGTGCCCGTGGTCCGGCTGTCCGGTACGATCGGGTCGGTGACACCGCTGCGGCCGGGCCTGACGCTGTCCGGCGTCGCCCGGATGCTGGAGCGTGCCTTCGCCGTCCGCAACGCCAGGGCGGTGGCGCTGGTGATCAATTCACCCGGCGGCTCGCCGGTGCAGTCGCGTCAGATCTATCTGCGCATCCGTCAGCTCGCGGCCGAGAAGAAGCTGCCGGTGCTGGCATTCGTGGAGGACGTTGCCGCGTCCGGCGGCTACATGATCGCCTGCGCGGGCGATGAGATATTCTGCGATCCCTCGTCGATCCTCGGCTCCATCGGCGTCATCGGCGGCACCTTCGGTTTCCAGGAGGCGATCAAGCGGCTCGGCATCGAGCGCAGGCTCTATACTGCCGGCGAGCACAAGGCGATGCTCGATCCGTTCCTGCCCGAAGATCCCGATGACGTGGCGCGGCTCAAGGCGATCCAGCGCGAGATTCATGCGATCTTCATTGCGTTGGTGAAGGGCAGCCGTGGCGCGCGGCTGAAGGGTGCCGACGACGTGCTGTTCACCGGCGAATATTGGGTCGGCGACACCGCCGTCGGGCTCGGCCTCGCCGACGGCGTCGGCGACCTCCGTTCGACCCTGCGGGCCCGCTACGGCGAGAAAGTGCTGACCCCCGTCATCGCCCAGCCGACCGGGCTGTTGTCCGGCCTGCTCGGCCGCCGCTCCCCCGGCGCCGGTAGCCTGGTGGCCCTCGACGGGGTCGGGGTCGCCGGCCTGCCGGACGAACTGATCTCGGCGCTCGAAACCCGGGCGATTTGGGCGAAATTCGGGTTCTAGATGTGGCCCATTCCCGCGCCATTTCGTCCCTGGCCCCCCGATTGCGGCGCAGGCCCGTTTGCGCGACAATGATTATGGGGGCTGAGCATTGAATAGGGATCGACCGATGCCGCCGTTCGTCGCATTCGCGGGCGTCCTGGGCGGACTTGCCGTGGTCCGCTGGGCCTACAAGACCGCTGTCCGGATCAACCAGGAACTGGAGGAAGCGCGGCTCACCCGCGTCGCCGAAACCATGCGCGCCGGTGAGATCCGGACGCTGAAGCGCGACCCCATCACCGGCGCGTACCGGCCGGGGTAGTACACATTCTCACCAACAGTCGTTGGGTGGGCAAAGGATAAGCGTGCCCACCTCTTCTGTCGCAAATCCCGGAATGATGGTGGGCACGGCGCAAGTGCGCCTTTGCCTACCCTACCGCGCCGTCCCGGACGATGGGCCATTTGGCCTCATCGCGCCCCCTTCGCCTTGATTCCCGGCCCCGCCGCCGATACGGTCCCGCGCGATTCAAACCCCCCTCAAGAGCCTGGCCTGACGATGGACTCATTGCCCGCCCATATGCGCCCGGACCGTTCGTTCCAGGGCCTGATCCTGGCGCTGCAGCGCTACTGGGCGGATTACGGCTGCGTGATTCTGCAGCCCTATGACATGGAGGTCGGCGCCGGCACCTTCCATCCCGCCACCACCCTCCGCGCGCTCGGGCCAAAACCGTGGAGCGCCGCCTATGTGCAGCCCTCGCGCCGGCCGAAGGACGGCCGCTACGGCGAAAACCCGAACCGGCTGCAGCACTACTACCAGTTCCAGGTGATCCTCAAACCGTCGCCGCCGGACCTGCAGGAGCTGTACCTGAAGTCGCTCGCCGCGATCGGCATCGATTCCGCCGTACACGACATCCGTTTCGTCGAGGACGACTGGGAGAGCCCGACGCTGGGTGCCTGGGGCCTCGGCTGGGAGTGCTGGTGCGACGGCATGGAAGTATCGCAGTTCACTTACTTCCAGCAGGTCGCGGGCGTCGAATGCGCTCCCGTCGCGGGCGAACTCACCTACGGGCTGGAGCGGCTCGCCTGCTATCTGCAGGGCGTCGACCGCATCATGGATCTCAACTTCAACGGTCGCGAGGGCGCCGACAAGGTCACCTATCGCGAGGTGTTCTTCCAGGCCGAGCAGGAATATTCCCGGCACAATTTCGAGCACGCCGATACCGCGATGCTGTTCGAGCAGTTCAGGATGGCGGAAGACGCCTGCCGGAAATATCTCGCCGCCGGTTGGCGCGAGGAGGGCAACCGCAAGCAGCATCTGATGGCGCTGCCGGCCTATGACCAGTGCATCAAGGCGAGCCACGTGTTCAACCTGCTCGATGCGCGCGGCGTCATCTCGGTGACGGAGCGCCAGAGCTACATATTCCGCGTGCGCGAGCTCGCGAAGGCCTGCGGCGAGGCCTGGGTTCACACCGAAGCGGGTGGAGCAGCCTGATGCCCGATTTGTTGCTGGAGCTGTTCTCGGAAGAAATCCCCGCGCGCATGCAGGCCAAGGCGGCCGACGATCTGCGCCGCATGGTGACCGACAAGCTGGTCGCCGAAGGCCTCGTCTATGAAGGCGCAAAGGCCTTCGCGACGCCGCGGCGTCTCGCGCTGACCGTGCACGGCATCCCGGTGCGGCAGCCCGACCTGAAGGAAGAGCGCCGCGGGCCGCGCGTCGGCGGACCGGATGCGGCGATCCAGGGATTTTTGAAGGCCACCGGGCTTGCCTCGATCGGCGAAGCGAAGATCCAGAGCGACAAGAAGGGCGATTTCTATATCGCGCTGCTGGAGAAACCCGGCCGTGCGGCGATCGACGTCGTCGCGGAAATCCTCCCCGTCATCGTCCGCACCTTCCCTTGGCCGAAATCGATGCGCTGGGGCGCGCGTTCGGCAAAGCCCGGCGCGCTCAACTGGGTGCGGCCGCTGCACGCGATCACCGCGACCTTCGGTCTGGAGACCGAAGCGCCCGACGTCGTCAAATTCTCGGTCGACGGTCTCGAGGCCGGCCAGACCACCTACGGGCACCGTTTCCTCGCGCCGGGCGCGATCAACGTGCGCCGCTTCGAGGACTACGAGGCAAAGCTGCTCGACGGCAAGGTCGTGCTCGACGCTGAACGGCGCAAGGACGCGATCCTGACCGACGCCAAGCAGCTTGCCTTCGCGCAAGGCTTCGAGCTGATCGAGGACCAGACCCTGCTCGACGAGGTCGCGGGCCTCGTGGAGTGGCCGGTCGTGCTGATGGGCTCGTTCGACGCCGAGTATCTCTCGATCCCCGGCGAAGTGATCCGCGCCACCATCCGCAACAACCAGAAATGCTTCGTGGTGCGCGATCCCAAAACGGGCAAGCTCGCCAACAAGTTCATTCTGGTCGCCAACATCGAGGCGACCGACGGCGGCAGGGCGATCGTCGCCGGCAACGAGCGCGTCATCCGTGCCCGGCTGTCGGACGCCAAGTTCTTCTACGAGACCGATCTCAAGACGAAGCTGGAAGACCGCCTGCCAAAATTCGAGCAGATCGTGTTCCACGAGAAGATCGGCACGCAGGCGGAGCGCATCCAGCGCATCGAGCATCTGGTGGCCGAAATCGCGCCGCTCACCGGCGCGGATGCCGAGAAGGCGAAGCGCGCGGCGAAGCTCGCGAAGGCCGACCTGCTCACCGAAGTCGTCGGCGAATTCCCGGAAGTGCAGGGCCTGATGGGCAGGTACTACGCGCTGGCGCAGGGCGAGGATGCTTCGGTCGCTGCCGCCTGCGAAGAGCACTACAAGCCGCAAGGGCCCTCCGATCGCGTGCCGACCGATCCGGTCAGCGTCGCGGTCGCGCTCGCCGACAAGCTCGACACGCTGGTCGGCTTCTGGGCGATCGACGAAAAGCCGACCGGCAGCAAGGACCCCTTCGCGCTGCGGCGCGCCGCGCTGGGCGTAATCCGGCTGATCATCGAGAACAGGCTGAGGTTCCCGCTCTATGAGCGTGCGATGCTTCACGCGCTGCTCTTCGCCGAGCGCGCGCTTTCGGAGTTCGAGGGCAAGGTCGCGAAGAGCGCTCGTTCGCTCGATTTCATCGAGCCTGGTCTTGCAAAATCCCTCCAGCACCGGGCGCATCAGCTCGCCTGGTCCGATGCGATGCTCGAGCGGGCGTCGGAGCGTTTTGATGCCCTGACCAAAGATCTGCTTGCCTTCTTCGCCGATCGCCTCAAGGTCCAGCTCCGCGAGCAGGGCGCGCGTCACGATCTCGTCGACGCCGTGTTCGCGCTGGCGGGCCAGGATGACCTCCTGATGATCGTCCGCCGCGTCGAGGCGCTCGGCAAATTCCTCGACACCGACGACGGCAGGAATTTGCTCGCCGGCACCAAGCGCGCCAGCAACATCCTTGCGATCGAGGAGAAGAAGGACAAGCGTACGTTCGACGGTGCGCCGACGCCTGCGCTCTACAGCCTGAACGAGGAGAAAGCGCTGGCGAAGGCGATCGACGAGGTGAAGGCGGAAGCCGGCGCGGCCGTGGCGAAAGAGGATTTCGCTGCCGCCATGCGCGCGATGGCAAAGCTGCGGCCGCCGGTCGATGCCTTCTTTGAATCAGTCCGTGTCAATGACGAGGATGCGAAGGTGCGCGAGAATCGGCTGAAGCTCTTGAACGAGATTCGCGTCGCGACTCGTGCGGTCGCCGATTTCTCGAAGATTCAGGACTGAGCGCGCCCGCGCCCCGGATGCGGCGCAGCGCTCTTTGCGGTGCGCTGCTGATCCGGGGCCCATGCCATTTTCGCGGATGATGCATGGATCCCGGATCTGCGGCGCGTCATTTCATGCCGCGCCGCGTCCGGGACACGAGAGCGTCGGCAAAAGAAGCCCCGCCCGGCGGGGGGAGGACCGGGCAGGGGCCGATGTCCGTATCAGGCTACTCGTACCCGGCCTTGACGGGTACGACGGACATCTAGTCGACGACTTCGACGATGCGGCGGGAGCGCGGCTCGACCAGCACGGTCTCGCCGTTCACGACCGTGTAGCGATAGGTGGTTGGACCGAAGCGCTGCGGCACGTCGTAATAGGTGACGCCGGTCTCCGGCAGTACGGTGCCGACCACGATGCGGTCCGGCACCGTGAAAGTCGGCACGCGCTCGCGCACGACGTATTCGCGGAACGCCGGCCGCTGCTCGACGGCGATACCGGGGCCGCTCTCGACGACGACGGGTGCGCGCCCGATGGTGACATCGGCTTGCGCCTGCGCCGCGACCGGCGCGCCGACCGCGGCGGCAAGCGCTGCAAGGGCAAGAATTCTGTTCCACATGGGCAACTCCTTCGAACTGATTTCGGCCCGCGCGATCGGCGGACCGGGTGCCAATGCATGCCTCCGCGCAATGTTCCGGGAAAAGTCCGGTCGCATTCGCGGCAATTTCGGGCAGATTTCACGGTGGGCGGAACCCGCAAGCGGCCTCGCGCGTCTCTACTCGCGGAACCGGCCCCGCTATGATCCGCCGCGATTCGTCCCCTCATCATCAGGAAAGATAGCTCATGCACATCACCGTCGCGCACATCTCGCCGATCATGTCGCTGATTGCGGGCGTGCTCATCCTGATCATGCCGCGGCTTCTCAACCTGATCGTCGCGATCTTCCTGATCCTGAACGGCCTGATCGGGCTTGGCCTGCTGAAGTGGCTGCATCTGTGATCTCCACATTCCGGAACCGTTCGACTTGCGCGAGCCCGCCCAAAGTGGTGTAAGGCGCGCAATTTCCTTCCCCCTCTCGCAGGTTTGTGCAAGCCATGGCCAAAGCCGCCTCGAAGCTCAAGAAAATGCCAGCGAAATCAAAGTCCTCCGCCAAGGCGAAGGCTGCGCCGCCGGCGCGCAAGGCTCTGAAGAAGGCCGCCGCCAAGGTCGTCAGCAGGCCCGTGAAAAAGCCGGCTCCGGCCAAGGCTTCTTTGGCCAAGGCTTCTTTGGCCAAGGCTTCTTTGGCCAAGGCTTCTTTGGCCAAGGCTGCCCCGGCCGCGGCGAAGGCCGGCAAGTGGGTCTATACCTTCGGCGACGGCAAGGCCGAGGGCAAAGCCGAGATGCGCAATCTGCTCGGCGGCAAGGGTGCCAATCTCGCCGAAATGGCCAATCTCGGCCTTCCCGTTCCGCCCGGCTTCACGCTGCCGACCTCGGTCTGCACCTATTTCTACGCGCACGACAAGAGCTATCCGAAGGAATTGAAGTCGCAGGTCGAGAAGGCGCTCGACCATGTCGGCAAGCTGGCCGGCAAGGCGTTCGGCGACTCCAGGAACCCGCTGCTCGTCTCGGTGCGCTCCGGCGCGCGCGCATCCATGCCGGGCATGATGGACACCGTGCTCAATCTCGGCCTCAACGACAAGACCGTGGAGGCATTGTCGGAGATGTCGGGCGACCGCCGCTTCGCCTATGACAGCTATCGCCGCTTCATCACCATGTATTCCGACGTGGTGCTCGGCTTCGAGCATCACCACTTCGAGGAAATCCTCGACACCTTCAAGGACAGTCAGGGCTATTCGCTCGACACCGATCTCACCGCCGACGACTGGGTCGAACTCGTGGGCCGATACAAGGAAGCGGTGGCGCGCGAGACCGGCAAGGATTTTCCGCAGGATCCGCACGACCAGCTCTGGGGCGCGATCGGCGCGGTGTTTTCCTCCTGGATGAACGCGCGCGCGGTGACCTACCGCAAGCTGCACGACATCCCGGAATCCTGGGGCACCGCGGTCAACGTGCAGGCCATGGTGTTCGGCAACATGGGCGAGACGTCGGCGACCGGCGTCGCCTTCACCCGCAATCCCTCGACGGGCGAGAGCCGGCTCTACGGCGAGTTTCTGATCAATGCGCAGGGCGAGGACGTGGTGGCGGGCATCCGCACTCCGCAGGACATCACCGAGCATGCGCGGAAAGAGTCCGGCTCGGACAAGGCGTCGATGGAATCGGCGATGCCCGACGCGTTCAAGGAACTGACGCGCATCTACACGATGCTCGAGAAGCACTACCGCGACATGCAGGACATGGAGTTCACCGTCGAGCGCGGCAAACTCTGGATGCTGCAGACCCGTGGTGGCAAGCGCACCGCCAAGGCCGCGCTGCGCATCGCGGTCGAACTCGCCAATGAAGGGCTGATCAGCAGGAAGGAGGCGGTGAGCCGCATCGATCCCGCTTCGCTCGATCAGCTCCTGCATCCGACGATCGATCCCAACGCCAAGCGCGACGTGATCGCGACCGGCCTGCCGGCATCGCCCGGTGCCGCCTCCGGTGAGATCGTGTTCTCCTCCGATGAAGCGGCAAAGCTCCAGGCGGACGGCCGCAAGGTCATCCTGGTCCGCATCGAGACCAGCCCCGAGGACATCCACGGCATGCACGCCGCCGAGGGCATTTTGACCACGCGCGGCGGCATGACCTCGCACGCCGCCGTGGTTGCGCGCGGCATGGGCAAGCCCTGCGTCTCCGGCTGCGGGCAGATCCGCGTCGACTACGGCCGCGGCACCATGAGCATCGGCTCGCGCACCTTCAAGACCGGTGACGTCATCACCATCGACGGCTCGCTCGGCCAGGTGCTCGCCGGCCGCATGCCCATGATCGAGCCGGAGCTGTCCGGCGAGTTCGGCACGCTGATGAACTGGGCCGACCAAGCCCGCAAGATCGGCGTGCGCGTCAATGCCGACACGCCGGAGGACGCGCGCACCGCGATCAAGTTCGGGGCCGAGGGCATCGGTCTCTGCCGCACCGAGCACATGTTCTTCGAGGAGACGCGCATCCGCACGGTGCGCGAGATGATCCTGTCCGAGGACGAGCAGGCGCGGCGCGCGGCGCTGGCAAAACTGCTGCCGATGCAGCGCGCCGACTTCGTCGAGCTGTTCGAGATCATGAAGGGCCTGCCGGTCACGGTCCGGCTGCTGGATCCGCCGCTCCATGAATTCCTGCCGCACACCCACGCCGAGATCGAGGAAGTGGCGCGCGCCATGAACACCGATCCGCGGCGGCTCGCCGACCGCGCCCGCGAGCTGTCGGAGTTCAACCCGATGCTCGGCTTCCGCGGCTGCCGCATCGCGATCGCCTATCCGGAGATCGCCGAGATGCAGGCCCGCGCGATCTTCGAGGCCGCCGTCGAGGCGCAGAAGCGCACCGGCAAGGCGGTCGGCCTCGAGGTGATGGTGCCGCTGATCGCGACCAAGGCCGAGCTCGACCTCGTCAAGGCACGCATCGATGCGACCGCGCAGGCGGTGATGCGAGAGACCGGCGCCAAGCTCGCCTATCAGGTCGGCACCATGATCGAGCTGCCGCGCGCCTGCCTGATCGCGGATCAGGTCGCGGAGTCCGCCGAGTTCTTCTCCTTCGGCACCAACGACCTGACGCAGACCACCTACGGCATCAGCCGCGACGACGCCGCGAGCTTCCTCGGCCCTTATGTCACCAAGGGCATCTTGCAGATCGATCCCTTCATCTCGCTGGACCAGGAAGGCGTCGGCGAGCTCGTCAAGATCGGCGTGGCGCGCGGCCGCAAGACCCGCGCCAAGCTCAAGATGGGCATCTGCGGCGAGCACGGCGGCGATCCCGCCTCGGTGGCGTTCTGCCACACGATCGGCCTCGACTACGTCTCCTGTTCGCCCTATCGCGTGCCGATCGCCCGGCTTGCCGGCGCGCAGGCCGCGATCGGCAAGGCGGTGGCGAGCCAGGCGTAGCAGATACAAGCGTCTGAAACAGGAGAGGCGGGCTTCGGCCCGCCTCCTCTATTTTGCGAGAGTGCACCGACTCCGTCATCACTCACGATGACGGAGTACCTCGCAGCACGTTCCGCAATGGCACGGCTGTGAAGAGTTCCTTCACCATTCGCCTTGACGGGTTGTTTACCGCTTCGCTCCAGCGGGCATTTACCGTCGAATGCGATGGCGCCGCGAGAACCCCTGCATTCGCTTGCATGTGTCGCGCGCGCAACTGCGATTAACTCCCCGGCAACCTAAATTGGATAGCAACGAAAAAGATCGAATTGCACGGATGTACTGCCGTTCGATCCGTCGAGTGTAAGCGTTGCGTGAGCGTATCGATGTCAGTGTTGCGTAACCATCCGAGGGGCGCGCGGTTCGCGTCCTTCGGCATTGGTCTCTGCATCTTCGCATTGATGCCGAGAGAGACCGGATATCAGGACATTGCGTCGCTGTTGGCGCGCCAACCCGGCGTCGCCGAGCGCTGGCAGAAGCAGGTGTTCTCGGCCGCGTCGTCGATCCAGCTCGCCACCTACAGCTTTGCCCGTCCGATTGGGACCTCCGCACCGCAAAGCGCGACCTATCGTCTCGCAAGTCTCGATCACCGCGACGTCACCGGCACGATCTCGCGCAATCCGGCGCTGCAGACGCCGCCGCGTTACCAGGCTTCCGACTTCCCGAGGGTGGACCGCTCGCTGAAGGGCGACCGTCTCGCCACCGCCCTACCGGCACCGGCCCCGACCGAGACGGCCTCGCCGCCGCCTGCCGAAGACCCCGCGACCTCCAACGCCTCGGTGTTCGGCGCCAAGACCGTCGAGGCGCTGCCGGCATCGGCACCGTCTCCCCAGGCCGCGCTCGATCCCGAGCTGCAGGAAGCGCTGCGCGCGCCGCCGCTGCCGCAATATGGCCCGGCGCAGCCGCAATACGACGTCTCGCTGTCGCTTGAAGCCCATCCGCTCGACGATCTCCCGCCTGCGCCCGACGCGGCTCCGCCATCGCGCGATCCCTTCAGCGTGAAGACCTCCAGCCTGTTCTTCGGTAGCTCCTCGCTCGGCGGCAGCCTCGGCAACATGGAGAGCTGGCAGCCCGGCGAGGCGCCGATGATCGTGCTGCCCGATCCGGACATGAAGGTGATGGCCGCGCTGCCTTCCTCCTCGGCAACCGAAAGCGGCGAGAGCGTCGCGCCCAAGGGCGAGGTCAATGCCGACAATCAGCGCGCGATGTCGCCGGCTGTGCGGCTCGGCCTCGACGACAAGTCGCGCGTGAAGTCCGAAAAGTGCCTTGCGGAAGCCGTGTATTTCGAATCGCGCGGCGAGGCCGTGCGCGGCCAGATCGCGGTGGCGCAGGTGGTGATGAACCGGGTGTTCTCCGGCAAATATCCCGACACCGTGTGCGGTGTGGTCTATCAGAACAAGTACCGCCATTTCGCCTGCCAGTTCACCTTCGCCTGCGACAACAATCCGGACGTGATCCGCGAGCCCGACATGTGGGAGCGCGCCAGGAAGATTTCGAAAGCGATGCTCGACGGACTGATCTGGCTGCCGGAAGTCGGCAAGTCGACGCACTACCACGCCTACTGGGTTCGGCCGTCCTGGGTTGCCGAGATGAAGAAGATGTACAAGTTCGGCGTGCACACCTTCTACCGGCCGCGCGCCTGGGGCGACGGCAGCGAGGAGCCGAGCTGGGGCACGCCGGCGCAGACCGCCGCGCTTTCCGCCGAACTCGTCCAGGAGGCCAAGAGCTCGGCAGAGCTCGAATCCGACCGCCGCTAGCCGGGCCAATTCGTTCACCTAATGTACCGGTGTGAACGGCCAGCGGGTTGCCGTCGGCCGTTCGTCATCCAGGCCGCGCCAACTGCAATCCTGCAATGCGCGACATATTTGCGCTTTGGGTTTTCATGCATATGCATTAACTGCAGTGGACGCGGCGGCCGATCCGGATCCGCCGGCGAGGAATGGGGAATTGCATGTCGACGAGTGTGGGCAACGTCGGTTCGGTTTCGCGTGCCTCCACCTGGCGCACGCCGGCGGTCATCATTCTCTGCGGCTGCGCGATCGGCATGCTCGGTTTCGGCCCGCGCTCGAGCCTCGGCTTCTTCGTCCAGCCGATGAGCCGTGACTTCGCCTGGGGCCGCGACGTATTCGGCCTCGCCATCGCGATCCAGAATCTGCTGTGGGGCCTGGGCCAGCCCTTTGCCGGGGCCGTCGCCGACCGCTTCGGTCTGTTTCGCGTGATGTGCGTCGGCGCGGTGCTCTATGCCGGCGGTCTGCTGTTGATGCGCTATTCGGCGACGCCGCTCTCGCTCGACATCGGCGCCGGCGTGATGGTCGGCTTCGGCCTTGCGGGTTGCTCGTTCAATCTCGTGCTGTCGGCTTTCGCCAAGCTGCTGCCGGCCGAGAAGCGCGGGCTGGCGCTCGGCGCCGGTACCGCGGCCGGCTCGTTCGGACAGTTTTTGTTTGCCCCGGTCGGCGTGGCGCTGATCGACAATTTCGGATGGCAGGCGGCGCTGACCGTGTTCGCGAGCCTGATGCTGCTGATCATCCCGCTGTCGCTGGCGCTCTCCACCCCGCGCGTCGCGCCAGCGGCGAGCGCGTCCGCGCACGACGAGCAGTCCTTCACCACCGCGCTGGCGGAGGCTTTCGGTCACCGCTCCTACGTGCTGCTGGTGCTCGGCTTCTTCACCTGCGGTTTCCAGCTCGCCTTCATCACGGTCCACCTGCCGGCCTATCTCGTCGATCGCGGTATCTCGACCCAGATCGGCGGCTGGGTCATCGCGGCGATCGGCCTCTTCAACATCATGGGTTCGCTGAGCGTGGGCGCGCTGCAGAACTATCTGCCGAAGCGCTACATCCTCTCGGCGATCTATGTTACGCGCGGGCTTTCGACGCTGGCCTTCATCTCCTTCCCGGTCACGCCGTTCTCGGCGATCGCGTTTGGCGCGGTCTCGGGCCTGACCTGGCTGTCGACGGTGCCGCCGACCTCGGCGCTGGTGGCGCTGATGTTCGGCACGCGCTGGCTCGCGACCCTCTACGGCTTTGCCTTCGTCAGCCATCAGGTCGGCGGTTTCCTCGGCGTCTGGCTCGGCGGCGTGGTGTTCGAGCGCTTCGGTTCCTATACGCCGATCTGGTGGCTCTCGATCCTGTTCGGCGTGCTGTCGGCCCTGATCAATCTGCCGATCGTGGAGAAACCCGTTCCGCGAATGGTTGCGCAGCCTGCCTGATCGGCTAAACATCCCCTGACGCAACTTTCGGGAGTTCACGGCCGTGGCAAGCTTCAAGGCGATCCGGATCGACAAGGCAGACAAGGGTACCGCTGCCGCGCTCACGCAATTCGACGAAGCCGAGCTGATGGACGGCGACGTCACGGTGCGCGTCGAATGGTCGACGCTGAACTACAAGGACGGCCTCGCGCTTACCGGCAAGGCGCCGGTGGTGCGGCGCTTCCCGATGATCGCAGGGATCGATTTCGCAGGCACCGTCGAGCAATCCTCCCATCCGCAGTGGAAGGCCGGCGACAAGGTCGTCTGCACCGGCTGGGGCATGGGCGAGACGCATCTCGGCGCCTATGCCGAGAAGGCGCGAGTCAAGGGCGACTGGCTGGTCGCCTTGCCACAGGGCCTGTCGGCGCGTGACGCCATGGCGATCGGCACCGCGGGCTTCACCGCGATGCTCGCGGTGCTGGCGCTGGAGAAGCACGGCCTCTCGCCGAAGAGCGGTCCTGTGGTGGTGACGGGCGCGGCCGGCGGGGTCGGCTCGGTCGCGACCGCGGTGCTGGCGAAACTCGGCTATCACGTCATCGCCTCGACCGGCCGGGCGTCGGAAGCGGGCTATCTGAAGGACATCGGCGCGGCGGAGGTGATCGACCGCAACGAGCTGTCGGGGCCGGCCAAGCCGCTCGCCAAGGAGCGCTGGGCCGGCGGGGTGGACAGCGTCGGCTCGACCACGCTTGCGAATTTGCTGTCGATGACGAAGTACGGCGGCGCCGTTGCGGCCTGCGGATTGGCGGCCGGAATGGACCTGCCGTCGTCGGTCGCACCGTTCATTTTGCGCGGGGTGTGCCTTCTCGGCATCGATTCGGTGATGTGTCCGATCGAGCCCCGAAAGGCGGCCTGGCAGCGTCTCGCCAAGGATTTGGACAGGGCAAAACTCGCTGAAATAACTCAGGAAATTTCCCTGGGCGACGTCGTCGAATGGGGCCCGAAAATCCTCGCGGGCGAGGTCCGCGGCCGGGTCGTGGTAAAAATTGTCTAACGGCGTTCAGACTTTACCAACCAAGCTGCTCCAATGTTGCCACGGTTAGTATGGTAAGCAGCGGGTAAAGAGATATGGCTTTACCCGCGGGGTGGTTCGGAGTTGAGCATGCTTGCGCGTTTTGTGTTGGGGGCTGTCACGGCGGCAGCAGCGGTTGCGCCGGCTGTCGCAGGATCGATGAACGCCGATGAGGCGCGCCGGTTCGTGGCGGGCAAGGTGTTCGCCTTCACCTGCTTCGACGGCACGAGGGGCGCAGGCCGCATTCTCGACGACCTCGGCGCGGCCGGCGCGGTGCAGTTCTCCGGCGCAGGCCCGGTACGCCACATCCGGCTGCCCGGTCATACCCTGCAGATCCGCGGCCAGAACGTCTGTGCCTCGATCAAGGGCATCCCGTTCGAGCCCTGCTTCAACCTCGACAAGAAGGACGATCGCAGCTTCCGCGGCTCGGTCTCGGGCATGGGATTTGCTTATTGCGACTTCCACCATCAGGGCGGCAATCAGATGCTGATGGCGCGCGCGGTGGCGCGGCCGCGCTCGCTGCACGCGCCCATGCACACCGGCTCCGTCGAGGTGTCGCACACCGAAGTGGCGGCGCGCGTCGAGACGCCGCCGGTCGAGAGCGGCCGGATCGAGCCGGTGAAGTCCGAGGCCGTCCCTGCCGCTCCGAAGAGCGAGGGGACGCTCGAACTGCGCCGCTCCACCGACTGAGTGTCGGTGCGCGACGCATTTGCGCGTCGCATCAACTTCGTTGAAAGATTCCCGCAGTCATGACGCCGCCGCGCCGTAGTCATACGGACGGCGGCTTTCATGTCTTGGTAGCGACTCGAGTCCCAGTTTGCGCGCAGGCCGGGAAACACGGCCAGATGACAGGGTTCAACGATGTCGCTGTACTTTTTTCGGATCAGCACCGGCCGCTATTCCGGCGCGTCCGATCAGCCCTATGAATTCGAAGACCGCGGGGCCGCCTGGCGCGAGATGACCGAGGTGTGCGCCGATCTGCTCGGCGGCATCGCGCGCGGCCTGAAGCCGAACGCCGAATGGCGCATGGAGCTTCTGGATGAAGACAAGAACCTCGTCTTCCGGATCAGCCTGACGGGGGAGACCATCGGCTGACGCGGCAAGGGCCGGTAACAATTGGAGCGTGCATGGCACGCTGCGGCGGAATTGACGTTTTCCGCCCGCGGAGACGAGCTGCGCTTGCTCATATTGCGTGTTTTTCCCGTATTTCTACGTGACGTCCGCATTAACCGGCCGTGGATGTTTTATATGTCAGGTTTGGCCACAGCAGAAACAGCCAGCATCGTCGCTCGGTGCATCCAGATCGTCCTCTGAGGCGAGCACGGGGCGACAGATCGCGCGGCGGCAATTGCCAGTTATTCCCTGGGGGCTTTCAATGTCGAAACTGTCGATCCGATTCAAGCTATTGGCCGTGCTGGGCGTGCTGGTGCTGTCGCTCGCTGCCGTCGGCGTGATGTCGGTCCGCACCATGCAGAACATCAACGCGCACACGGTGGAAATTGCCCAAAGCTGGCTGCCGAGCGTCCGCGCCCTCGGTTCGCTTCGTGCCGACATCAACGAGCTCCGGGTCGTGATCCGCTTGCATCTGATGCAGGAGAGCGCCGACGGCAAGGCAAGCGCCGAGAAGCGCATGGCGCCGCTGCTCGAGCGGATTGCGAGAACGCGCAAGACCTATGAACCGCTGATCACCTCGGCGGAAGAGCGTTCGCTCTACGAGCAATGGGGCCAGCGCTGGAACGACTACATGATCGCCGTGCAGGAGCTTCTGGCGCTTTCGCGCAAGAGCGTCGGTCGCTTCCCCGTCGATGCCAACGAGATGCTGCAGACCAAGGTGGCGAAGATGGCGCAGGCCGCCGATCCGCTGCTGCAGAAGGGCATCGAGCTCAACAACCAAGGCGCCGAGGCGGAGACGAAGCAGGCGTCCGACAGCTACGCCACCGTCCTCCGCGTGCTGATCGGCATCATCGTGCTGTCGGTACTGATCGCCGTGGCGGCCGGCTACTATCTCGTGCGGGATGTCTCGCGCGGCATCGCCTCGATCATCGCGCCGATGCAGGCACTGGGAAAGGGCGAGCTCTCGGCCGAGGTTCCGCATCGCGGCGAGGCCACAGAGATCGGGTCGATGGCCGATGCGTTGCAGATTTTCAAGGAGGCCCTGATCGCCAAGCGTGCGGCCGACGAGGCGGCGGCGCGCGACGCCGAGGCCAAGATCGAGCGTGCGCGCCGCGTCGATGCCATTACCCGCAACTTCGAGACCATGATCGGCGAGGTCGTCGAGACCGTCTCGTCCGCCTCGACGGAGCTCGAGGCGTCCGCGAGCACGTTGAGCGGGACCGCGCAGCGCGGACAGGAGCTCGCGACCGTCGTCGCGGCGGCTTCCGAGGAAGCTTCGACCAACGCCCAGTCAGTGGCGTCGGCGACGGAGGAGTTGTCGTCGTCCATCACCGAGATCAGCCGCCAGGTGCAGGATTCGGCGCGGATGGCCGCGGCGGCCGTCGACCAGGCGACGCGGACCAACGAGCGCGTCAACGAACTGTCGCTCGCGGCGGCGCGCATCGGCGACGTCGTCGAGCTGATCAACACCATCGCGGGCCAGACCAACCTGCTGGCCCTGAACGCGACCATCGAGGCGGCGCGCGCCGGCGAAGCAGGCCGTGGATTCGCGGTGGTCGCGTCCGAAGTCAAGGCGCTGGCCGAGCAGACGGCGAAGGCCACCGGCGAGATCGGTCAGCAGGTTTCGGGTATCCAGACCGCGACGCAGGAATCCGTCGGCGCGATCGAGGAGATCGGCAGCACCATCAAGAGGCTGTCCGAGGTATCCTCAGCGATCGCTGCGGCCGTCGAGGAGCAGGGTGCGGCGACGCAGGAAATCTCGCGCAACGTGCAGCAGGCTTCGCTCGGAACCCAGCAAGTGTCCTCCAACATCACCGACGTGCAGCGCGGCGCGATCGAGACCGGCTCCGCCTCGACGCAGGTGCTATCGGCGGCCAAGTCGCTGGCCACCGACTCGACGCGTCTGAAGGTCGAGGTCGCGCAATTCCTGGATTCGGTCCGCGCGGCCTGACGCTCATGGACGCCCCGGCGCCGGGGACGGCGGCGCCTGCCGGCGGAACAGGATCCGCTGGTAGAGCCAGCCGATCGCGACCAGCACGATGCCGAGGCCCATGAACGACAGCGCGCGGTAGACGCCCGTCAGCGCCGACATGTCGACGACGAAAGCCTTGAGGATCGTCAGCGCGATCACCACCGCAGAGGCGAGCCGAGCGCGCTGCGAACTGGCGAGGATGCCGACGCCGAGCAGGACCACGCCGAAGGCGAGCCAGCCGATCGAGTAGCTGTATTGCTCGGCGCCCGTCGCCGTCCCGCCGGAGAGGATTGGTCCGTGATGGAAGCGGCGGATCTCGAGCGTGACGTAGGCGAGCGCAAAGACCAGCGCGCCGCCCGCGATGGCGTTGGCATAGGCGGCCGGGCGACGACCGGCCACCGCGTAGGACAACAGCAGCATCAGCACCGCCGGCATGGCGTAGCCGAGCAACAGCAGATTGAACACCGCTCCGCCGACGTCGATGCGCCATAACAGCGGATTCTCCAGCAGGAGCAGTCCGCCCACGGCCGCGAGTCCGGCAAATCCCGTCAGCGCGATCGCGCCGACGTTGTGGGCGATGCTGCCGCTGCGCAAGCGCAACCGCTCCAGACCGATCGCCATCGCCAGCGCCACGCAGACCTGCAGCGCAAATTCGAGCAGCGACGGCGGCGTGGTCATCCTGCCGCCGGTGGCGTAGTGGCGGATCTCCATGAAGGCGAGCAGCGCGGTGAACAGGATCGCGGCGGCCTCGACCATGCGCAGCGGCGCGTCGTCGGCGCGTTGGCGCAGAAAATGGCCGGCGGCCCAGAACGACACGGCCGGCAGGCCGTAGCCCCACAACAGCCAGTTGAAGATCGGCGCGGTGCCGACGGCCTCGCCGACGATGCGCGGGTCGTAGACGGTGCGCGCCGTGACGATGGCCGCGAAGATCGAAGCGAGCCAGCGCAGGAACGGG
>NZ_JAGWUA010000048.1 GCF_028868675.1 Bradyrhizobium sp. | reverse complement strand
CGCGCGCTTGACGCGCTGGCGCGTCGCGCCGGCGAACTCGGCGGTCAGACGCTCGCGCGCGGCCTCCTTCAGCTTGTCCAGCGACTCCAGGCCGAGCGTCTTGGCGAACTCGTCGTCGATCGTGACGTCTTGCGGCGCCTCGAGCGCGGTCGCGGTGGTCTCGAACTCGGCGGGCTGGCCGGCGAGCTTGGCGTTGGCGTAGTTCTTGGGGAAGCCGACCTTGAGCGTGCGGGTCTCGCCCGCGCCGATGCCGATGAGTTGCTCCTCGAAGCCGGGGATGAAGGTGTTGGAGCCGATCACGACCTGGATGCCTTCGCCGGTGCCGCCCTCGAAGACTTCGCCGTTGATGCTGCCCTTGAAGTTGATGGTAACGCGATCGCCGGAGGCCGCCTTGGCGCCTTCGCTCTTCGCGGAATAGCTGCGGTTGGAATCGGCGATGCGCTTGATCGCCTCGTCGACGTCGGCGTCGGTGACGTCGGCGACCGGCTTCTCGACCTGGAAACTCTTGAAGTCGGCGAGCTGGATCGGCGGCACCACTTCGATCGCGACCGTGTAGGTTAGGTCCGACTTGCCCGACAGGAGTTCGTCGACCTCCTTCTGCTCGGTCGGCATCGTGACCTTCGGCTCGGTCGCGAGACGGAAGCCGCGCTCCGAGAAGATCTGGGTGTTGGTGTCGCGGATGGTCTGATCGATGGTCTCGGCCATCACCGAGCGGCCGTAGACCTTCTTCAGGTGGGCGACCGGCACCTTGCCGGGACGGAAGCCGTTGAGGCGCACCTTGTCCTTGAGGTCGATGAGCTTGGCATCGGCCTTGGCATCGAGATCAGACGCGGGAACGCTGATCTTGAATTCGTGCTTCAGTCCTTCCGAGAGGGTCTCTGTGACCTGCATGGCGTCCAATCTTCTTCTCGTTCGGTCCCGGCTCGCCGGGACATTGTCATCAATCGTTCGACGCGAAGGGCTGTCGCCCCGCGCCGGTGTGGTTTTGTTCAGGACCCCGCTCCTCGGGAACAGCCGTCCGTGAGGAGATGAGACCTGCGGTAATCTCATGCAAACGCTGGATGAGCGCTTGGTGCGGGCGGAGGGACTCGAACCCCCACAACTTTCGTCACTGGAACCTAAATCCAGCGCGTCTACCAGTTCCGCCACGCCCGCGTAAATGCATCAAGACCGGCCGCGATGCCGCGGGCGGCGGGCTTATAGCATGTGCCCGCCTGTTCGCAGCAAAAAAATGGCCGTGTGGACGCCCGCTCAAGGTAGGCACGCCGGCTGGACTTATCCAGCGCGACATGGTCCGCATCGGCCATGACGACGCGCAATTTGACCCCGACGCGACGCGCGCTGATCGCCGGCCTCTCGGCGTCGGCGGCGGGGCTGCTGGTGGGCGGCGCGGGTCCGGAAGGGCCGGTCCGGCTGGCCCTGCACGCGCGGTCCGCGGCCCTGCAGCTGCGACCGGGGCAGCCGGCGACAGCGATCTCCGAGTTGGGGCGCCTCGCCTTTGCAGGCGCCGTCCGTGTCAAACGAGGCGATCGCTGCGAGGTGACGCTGCGCAACGACCTGCCCGTCCCCGTAGCGCCCGCTTGGCGCGGCCTCGATGACGCGGCCGCCGCGGAGCCCCTGCTCGGCCGTGCCCCAATTCCAGCCGGCACAACCGGAAAATCAACGATTTCAATGCCTCATGCCGGAACGCTGCTGGCGGATCTCCGCCTCTTCGAAGATGGCTTGAGGCAGCCGGTCCGGCCGCTGGCGGTGATCGTCGAGGAGGCCGAACCGCTCGCGGTCGACCGCGACGAGGTGTTCCTGATCGAGGATTGGCGACTCGACGCCGACGGAAGCGCAATGGTACCGGGTTCCGGCGGCGTGGCGGCGGCGGCGGTCTACACCGTCAACGGCACGGTCGCGCCGGACTTCACCCTCCGCACCAACGCGAGACTGAGGCTCCGCTTCATCAATGGCTGCCAACGCGCTGTCATCGCGGCCAAAATCGAAGGCCTGGAGGTCATGGTGATGGCGCTGGACGGCCAGCCCGCCGAGCCCTTTGCCGCCCGTAATGGCGCCCTGGTGCTGGCGCCCGGCGGCCGGGCCGATGTGTTTCTGGACTGGACCGCGGCGACCGGTGCGACAACCCCGATCCTGATCCATGACGGCAAGGAAGCCCGCCCGGTCGCCCGGTTCATGACCTCGACCGAACCTCCCGTGCGGCCGACCCGTTTGCCGCCGCCCGCTCCGCTGCCGTCCAACGGGCTACCGGCCGAGTTCAAGCTGGGAGCCGCGTTGCGGTTCGATATCGCATTGGACGCGGCCGGGTGGTTGCATCCAACGAGCTTCTCGCCCGCGTTCGCGCCGGCCTTCGGCGTCAAGGCCGGCCGCACCGTGGTGCTGGCGGTGAGCAACCCCGGCCCGATCGCAACTGTCTTCCACCTGCACGGCCATCATTTCCGCCTGCTCGACCGGCTCGACGACGGCTGGAAGCCCTATTGGCTCGACACGCTCGCCGTCGAGCCCGGCCAGACCGCGCGCGTCGCCTTCGCGGCCGACCATCCCGGACGCTGGCTCATGGAATCCGTCGCGACCGAGTGGACCGCACCGCGGCTGGTGCGCTGGTACGCGGTGGAGTGAGCGTTCAATACTCGATCCCCAGCTCGCCATAGATCCGGCGGTGCACGGCCGGCAGGGTCTCCGGCAAGTCCTCCGCAATCAAACCGGGGCCGGCCTCGGCCGCGGCTTCGCCATGCATCCAGACGCCGATGCTGGCGGCCTCGAACGCAGGCACACCCTGGGCGAGCAGACCGGCGATGATGCCGGCGAGCACGTCGCCCGCGCCGGCGGTCGCAAGCCAGGGCGGCGCGTTCGCGGCGATCGTCGCGCGGCCGTCGGGCGAGGCGATCGTGGTGTCCGGCCCCTTCACCAGCACCACGGCGCCGGAGCGCTCGGCGGCCGCGCGCACCCGCTCGAGCTTGGAGCGACCGGGATGCTTGTTGCTGAGGTCGGAGAACAGCCGCGGAAACTCGCCTTCATGCGGGGTCAGCACGACCTCGGCATCGCGCGAGGATTTGATGGATTCGAACAGCCGCTCGGGGTTGGAGGCAAAGCTCGTCAGCGCATCCGCATCGAGCACCAGGTGACGCTGCGCGTGAAGCGCGATGTGGACGAAATCGCAGGTGCGCTCGCCCGTGCCTGCGCCGGGACCGATGATGCAGGTGTTGTAGCGTCTGTCGGTCAGGAGCTCGCCGAACTCGATCGCGGTATCGACGGGACGCACCATCACGGCGGTGAGCGCGGCGGCATTGACGAGGAGCGCGTCGCGCGGGCTCGCCAGCGTCACCAGGCCCGCGCCGGCGCGCAGCGCACCGCGCGCGGCCATGCGCGCCGCCCCGGTCGCCGCCGCATCGCCGGAAACGGCGAGCACGTGGCCGCGGGCATATTTGTGGCCGTCGATGCGCGGCACCGGAAAGGCGTTGCGCCAGAAATCCGGATCGTTCTCGAAGGTCTGCGGCCCGATCTCGGCGAGCACCGCGGGCGCGATGCCGATGTCGGCCACGCGCACGCGCCCGCAATGCATCCGTCCCGGCAGCAACAGATGGGCCGGCTTCTTGCGGAAGAAGGTGACGGTCTCGGTGGCATTGACGGCGGTCCCCATCACGCTCGCACTGGTGCCGTTGATGCCGCTCGGCAGGTCGACCGCGAGCACCGGCGCGCCGTTGGCGTTGATCGCCTCGATCATCTCGTGCGCCTCGCCCTCGACCGGCCGGCTCAGGCCCGCGCCGAACAGCGCATCGATGATCAGCGCGGGCCTGCCGATCGCCTGCGGATTGAACGGCAGCACCGGATGCTTCCAGCCCCGCGCGGCGGAGGCCGCGTCGCCCGCAAGCTGATCGCGCTCGCACATGAGGATGATCGAGACCTCACGGCCCTGGGCGGCGAGCTCGGCGGCGGCGACAAAACCGTCACCGCCATTGTTGCCGGGACCGGCTATCACCAGGATCGGTCCCTCCTCCGCCAGTGCCTGCGCGGCCTCTGCGACCGCCTGGCCCGCGCTCAGCATCAGCGTGAAGCCCGGCGTGCCGGCCGCGATGGTAAGCTCGTCGGCGCGCTGCATTTCGGCGTTGCTCAAGACTTCCATGCCACTTCCCTGGTACAAACGCCTTTTCAAGAGGCATTTCCCGTGGCCCGCCACGATCCGAAATCGCAAGATTGCACACGGATTGAACTGTTTGCCTATTTCGTAGTCTTCGCTATCCTCGACCCGTTCGGTCCAACCTATCCGAAATGCTCGTTAAAAGGCTGATAACGTTCCAAAAATCAGGGTACTTGTAACTTGGCATAGACCCTGCTTTCGAGGAAGCCGCTTCGGTTCGTCGTGCTCACTGGCATTTCAGGAGGTGTGACCGGCCGCCGCCGGGCTGGTCAGGCATCCCGGGACAGCGAAGACGACGCTGCACCTTCAAGAGCTTCCTGACACGGACGTTGCTATTTGATCGAAAGGCCGGGAGGCGCTCAGTGAAGAAGATCGAAGCCATCATCAAGCCGTTCAAGCTCGACGAGGTGAAGGAAGCGCTTCAAGAAGTCGGGCTGCAGGGCATCACCGTCACGGAGGCCAAGGGCTTTGGCCGCCAGAAGGGTCATGCCGAACTTTACCGCGGCGCAGAATACATCGTCGACTTCCTGCCCAAGGTCAAAATCGAGATCGTGATCGGGGACGACCTGGTCGAGCGCGCGATCGACGCGATCCGGCGCGCGGCACAAACCGGCCGCATCGGCGACGGCAAGATATTCGTCTCCAACATCGAAGAGGCAATCCGCATCCGGACCGGCGAATCCGGGCTGGACGCTATTTGAGCCGGGTGCTATCCCGCGTTTTGCGATGCCGGAGGAAGAAATCAGGCTGCGTCGGGCGGTCGTGATTTTGCTTGTGCAATCGCGCGAGTCAAACAGTGTGAACACGGTCGCCCAAGTCTGGAAACCGACCCGCAGAGCCATAAAGGGGTATGCATGAAGACCGCCAAAGACGTCCTGAAAGCGATCAAGGACAACGACGTCAAGTACGTCGACCTGCGCTTCACCGATCCGCGCGGCAAGTGGCAGCACGTTACTTTCGACGTTGGCATGATCGACGAGGACATCTTCGCCGAAGGCACGATGTTCGACGGCTCCTCGATCGCCGGCTGGAAGGCGATCAACGAGTCCGACATGTGCCTGATGCCGGATCCCGTCACCGCGACGATCGATCCGTTCTTCGCAGAGACCACCATGGTCATCACCTGCGACGTGCTCGAGCCGACCACCGGCGAGCCCTACAACCGCGATCCGCGCGGTATCGCCAAGAAGGCCGAGGCGATGGTCAAGTCGATGGGCGTCGGCGACACCGTGTATGTCGGCCCCGAGGCCGAGTTCTTCGTGTTCGACGACGTGCGCTACTCCGCAAATCCCTACAACACCGGCTTTCGGCTCGATTCATCGGAGCTGCCGACCAATTCCGACACCGAATATGAAGGCGGAAATCTCGGCCACCGCATCCGCACCAAGGGCGGCTACTTCCCGGTGCCGCCGCAGGACTCCGTGCAGGACATGCGCTCCGAGATGCTCGGCGCCATGGCCAAGATGGGCGTGAAGGTCGAGAAGCATCACCACGAAGTCGCTTCCGCCCAGCACGAGCTCGGCATGAAGTTCGACACGCTCACCCTGATGGCCGACCACCTGCAGATCTACAAGTACTGCATCCACCAGGTCGCCCACATCTACGGCAAGACCGCCACCTTCATGCCGAAGCCGGTCTACGGCGACAACGGCTCTGGCATGCACGTCCACCAGTCGATCTGGAAGGACGGCAAGCCGGTGTTCGCGGGCAACAAGTATTCCGACCTTTCGGAGACCTGCCTGTCCTACATCGCCGGCATCATCAAGCACGCCAAGGCGATCAACGCCTTCACCAACCCGACGACCAACTCCTACAAGCGTCTGGTCCCGGGCTACGAGGCACCGGTGCTGCTCGCCTATTCCGCGCGCAACCGCTCGGCCTCCTGCCGCATCCCCTACACCGCTTCGCCGAAGGCCAAGCGCGTCGAGGTGCGCTTCCCCGATCCGCTCGCCAACCCCTATCTCGGCTTCGCCGCGATGCTGATGGCGGGTCTCGACGGCATCAAGAACAAGCTCGATCCGGGTCCGGCGATGGACAAGGATCTCTACGACCTGCCGAAGGAAGAGCTGAAACAGATCCCGACCGTCTGCGGTTCGCTCCGCGAGGCCCTGGAAAGCCTCGACAAGGACCGCGCCTTCCTGAAGGCCGGCGGCGTGTTCGACGACGACTTCATCGACAGCTACATCGAGCTGAAGATGACCGAAGTCGCGCACTTCGAGATGACGCCGCATCCGGTCGAGTTCGAGATGTATTACTCGGGCTAGTCCCGATCACGACCAGGCAGACAAGAGGCGCCTCCTTTGCGGGGCGCCTTTTCGTTCGGTCGCGGCGACGGCCCGCTCGGCAAACGCGGTCCACCCTATCCAGCCTGTCAGCCATGCGCTCCGCCCGGCCGGTCCCTTGCCGTAAACCTCCGAAATCGCCCTGCCCACGGCAATCGGGACCGTCAGGGATTGCCGGAGTGTCCTCCAAGCCCTGGCGGCCCGTCGCTGCGCCGCGTCGCGTCGCGCGGCAATGGCATCAGCGACGCCTGTCGTTCAAATAGAGATCGCCGAGCAGGGACGAATTGACCCAGGGAATCTGCTTGCGCTCGGTCGCCGCGACAACGTCGACGCGTACCCGCGTCAGCATTTCGTTGATCTCGATGTTCGGACTCCCGAGGTGCTTCAGCATCGCCTCGGTGAACGGGCTGTGAGCCCCCGAGCCGTCGAGCGCCGTCTTCCCGGGCGCCGTCGCGAACGCGATCAGCATGCCGGATCCGACGCTCGAATACCCGGCCAGTCCGCCGCCTCTCGCCCCCGATCGCGAGGCGGTGCGGGCTTCGAGCGGATTGTCGCGGCAAGCGTCGAGAATGACGACGTTCGCCCGCGCCTCGTCGTCGAGCCCGGCGAGAATCCTGTCGACGTCGATCAGCTCGAAACCTGCGGACTCCTTCCTCACTTCGGTAGCGTCGATCGGAATGAGATAGTTTCTGCCATCGATCTGCACGCCGTGGCCGGCGTAGAACAGCAATGCGACCCGCGCGGTGGACGCGCGGCGCAGGAAATCGATCGTCGTCGCCTCCATCTTGACCCGGTCGACATCGATCGCCTCGATCACGGTAAAGCCGATGTCGCGCAGCGATTGTGCGATGGCCCGTGCATCGTTCGGCGGATTGGGCAGTTGCGCCACGGAGCGGTAAGCGCCGTTTCCGATCACCAGCGCCAAGCGGCTGGAGGCGCCCGCCGGAGACGGTGGGGGCGCAGCCGGGCTGACGGGCGCAGCGGAGCCGGGCGCGGTCGCCCCCGGCGCTTTCGATTCGGACGGCGGCGATATCGGCGGCTTCGCGCCGGGAGTACCCGGTTCGAGCAGTGCGAGCCGCGCACCCGCCGTCTGATGCGCCCATTTGCCGGTTTCGTATTTCTCCGGTAACGCCAGCGCTGCGCGGTAGTCCTGACGCGCGGGCGCGAGCTCGCCCTTGGCCTCATGCGCTAGACCGCGGCCGGTCAGGGCGCCCACATAGGCGGGCTCGTTCTGCAAGCACCGGGTGTAGTCCTCGATCGCCCGATCGAACTCCTTGTTGACCCGCCAGATGGTAGCGCGGAGATAGTAAGCGAAGGCATGCTTCGGGTTGAGCCGCAAGGCTTCCGCCAGGTCAGCCAGGGCTGCATCCGGGTTTCCCTGCTGACGTAGCGTAAACGCACGCTGAAAGTAGTTCTCCGCGTTCTTCGGCTCGATCCGGATCGCCTCCGCGTTGTCTGCAATCGCAAGGTCGAGCTTGTTCTGGCCCCGCTCGGCCGCGGCGCGGTTGCGAAGAGCCAACGCATAGTTCGGGTTCAGCCGGAGCGCGGCGGTGTATTCGGCGACGGCGCGATCGTAGTCCTTGCGGTTTGCCCAGACCAGGCCACGGTTGTTGTAGGGCGCCGGGAAGCTCGGATTGATGTTCGTAGCCTGCGTATAGTCGTCGAAGGCGCGGTCGTAGTCCTTCTTGTCGAGCAACGCGTTGCCGCGGTTGTTGTAGAAGTCGGCATTCTTCGGCTCGATGCGAGCGGCTTCGTCCATATCCGCGATCGCGCGATCGAGATCGCCCTTCCGACGCCACGCGCCGGCACGGCCGGAATAGGCCGCGGCGAAGCGCGGGTTCATCCGGATCGCCTGGTCGTAATCGGCGATGGCCGCGTCCGGATCGGGCTTCGCGGCCTGGAGGTTGCCGCGGTTGAAATACGCCGATGGATCCTTCGGGTCGAGCTGGATCGCCTCGTTGAAATCCGCAAGCGCACGGTCCGCATTGCCTTTGGACAGCCAGCTCAGACCCCGGTAGTTGAACGCGCGTGCCAGACGCGGATCGAGGCTGATTGCGGCGTTGAATTCGAGGATCGCGTTGTCATGGTCTCTCTTGCTCCGGAAATCGATTCCGCGGTTGAGATGTTCGAACGCGCTTCCGGAGCCCGGATTGATCTGACCGGAGGGATTTTGGGCGAGGCCGGATTGCGGAGGCGTCGGCGCAACCGGCTGCGCAGCGGTTTCCGACGAGGATTTCGCGACGTCCAGAACGCCGGCTTCGCGCACCCGCTGCGGTACGATGTCGTAGCCGAGCCAGGCGTAGCCGCCGTCGCCCCACCCCTGCCCCCACGAATTCATCAAGCGAAACGCCCGCCGGCGGTCGTCGTAGCCGACGATCGTCATCGAATGCCAGCCATCCTGGCCCGGATCGAAGGCCGGGTCGTTGAAGACGGCTTCGCCGCGATGGCGGTGGAATGCCGGGCTGTCGGCGAAGGAGATCAGCACCGGATTGGACTGTGCGAGCTGTCCCTTGATGCCCTCGATCTCATGAGGATCGATGCGATTATACCCGCGGACGCGAAAGCCGGCGGCATTCGGCGCGATCTGCGGGGGCGGCACGCATTGATCCGAGTATGGATAGTCGGCCAGCGACGGCGCGCCGGCCTTGAGCACGTTGGTGATCCTGACGAAATTCGTGCCGGTGCATTCCGGTCCGCGCGCCAAATGATAGACGTAGTTCGGGCTCACCACATTCTGCGGCTGGCTGACGTCGCGGCCGTCGAGCGAGGCCGTATAGTAGGAGCGCGCCGCGTAGGCGGCCGCCCAGGCCGTGCAGGAGCGCAATTTGCCCTGGTTGCCCGGGAGCGGCATCCGGGCGGTCAGATCGACGGCCGGCGGCAACGTGCCGCGAAAGCGCGCGGCATAGGGCAGCTTCTGTCTGACCTCGGCTTCGATCTCCTGATCGTCGCCGGACGTGTATTGGGTATCGGGGGGATCGAACCGGACGCCGGCGTCGCGTGCCGGGGCCTGCGACGGCGAGAGCGACAGCCCGAGCAGGACGACCGACCAGACGCTCACGAAATATCGATGCATCGCTTCCTGCCCACGTCGGTCCCAACAGGATTTCTAGTAGCCGGGCTCCTCGCCAAAATTGAGCTAAATCAAGCACGGGTGTCGCACGTCCGTGCCTGCGGCCGCAAAGGGGGAAAGTCCGGTTTGCTTCGTCGCTATCGTTCCCCACGATGGCGATTCCCGAATGCGAATTTGCCCGGGAACGGCTCGTTCCGCTAGGCGGTTGCGCGCTGCCGCGCCAGCAGCGCTTGGCCGAACGCCTCGAACAGCTTTCGATTGATCGGATTGCGCTGCGGATCGTATTCGGCATGCCACTGCACACCGAGCGCAAAGCTTCCGGCCTCGGCGATGCGGATCGCCTCGATGGTGCCGTCCTCGGCGACGCCCTCCACCACGACGCGCTGACCCGGCTCCAGAATGCCCTGGCCGTGCAGCGAATTCACCCTGATCTTCTCGCAACCCAAGATCGTCGCGAACGCACCGCCGGGAACGAGCCTGACGTCGTGGCGATCGGCGAACACGACGGTGGGATCGGGATGGATCTCGCCGTTCTCCAGCCGCGGCATGCGGTGGTTCATGCGGCCGGGCAGTTCACGGATCTCCGGATGTAGCGAGCCGCCGAAGGCGACGTTCATCTCCTGCAGGCCGCGGCAGATCCCGAACAGCGGAATGCCGCGCGCGACGCACGCCGCCGACAGCGCCAGCGCGACCTCGTCGCGATGGATGTCGTAGGGCTCGTGCTTTGCGCAGGGGTCGACGTTGAAGCGGGTCGGATGCACGTTGGCGCGCGCGCCGGTCAAGACGATGCCGTCGACGACGTCGAGCAGGGCCCCGATGTCGGTGATCTCGGGCGCGCCGGCGAACATCAGCGGCAAGGCACCGGCGACGTCCGCCACCGCGCGCAGATTGCGCTCACCCACCATCTGGACCTGAAATCGATTTTCGACGCGATGGGTGTTTCCGATCACGCCGACCACCGGCTTCTTCATCGCTTCCGCTCGACCTCCACGCCGACAAGATTCGTCAAACATGCCCGCGGGATACGACAATTTCAACCGGCCGAAGCCGCGGAGCCGCAATGCTATTTCCGCGTAAAGGCCTCCCGGGCGTCGATCGGGCTGCCCGAGGCCAGCCCCGCGGCCCTCAGCGCGGCCGCGGCGCCCTCGCCCGTGCCGGCGAGCCAGGGCAGTGTCTTCTCGATGCCGCGCGTGACGGGCTCCCCCAGCACCCCGCCGAAATCGACCGGCCAGAGGCCGTTCGGCACGACCTCGGCCGTCAGGCGATTGAGCCGGTACCCGCCGCCCAGCACCGCGTCGGCCTGGTCGGCGGCGAGGTGTCGTGCGGTCGCGGGATCGGCGGGATTGCCGAAACTCACCAGCACGGGGATCAAGGCGCCCTCGACCGCCACGGCGCCCGACTGCCGGCTCATCTCGTTGAACGAGACCCGGGCGCCCCGCGCCGCGCCATAGGCGCGGAGCGCCACGTAGTTGATGTCGTCCAGGTCGAGCGACTTGTCGAAATGGGCGAGCAGCGCGACGAGGTTCTTGGTTTGACCGTGTTCCCGCCCGAGGTCGACGTACACGGCGTTCCCGCTGGTTGTGGTCTTGCCGCCCCGGCTGTAGCCGCGGTCGGGCGTCACCGCCAGGATGGAGGACGCCGACTTGAGGCCGTCAGGCGTCTGCACCTCGACGGTCAGCCGATATTTGTGGCCAGGACGATTGATGCGGATCTGGTCGCCGGCCACCAGCACGGCCAGCAGGCCGAGAACACCCACCCATTTGCCGATGAACTGCAATCCGCGCCTGCCTCGATTCTCCCGCCACCGTCTTGTACCACTGTCGTCCCAGCGTCAAACCAGCACGTGGGAGGCGGCTTGATCCGCGGCTGCAATTGACCGATGTGTGATCCGGGACTCGAAGAAAAGGACGTGACGTGACCGGCAGCGCTGACGAACGAAGGCGGACCCGCAACGATCTGGCCTGGGCGATTGCGGTCGGCGGCATCGGCATCGTGCTGTTCGCGGCACTTCTCACTTTCACCTGGTATTTCGCCGCGACGCTGCTTCTGATCTTCACGGGCATGCTGCTCGGCGTCGGGCTGAATGCGCTCACCAGCACGCTCGGGCGCGTCGTCCGGCTGCCGCACACCGCGCGGCTCGTCATCGTCTGCGTCGTGCTCGCGGCGATGCTGGCCGGCGTCGCCGTGCTCGGCGGCGCGACCATCGGGCAGCAGGCCTCGGCGCTCAGCAGCACCCTCAAGTCGCAGCTGGTCAACGCCAAGGCCTTCCTCGACAGCCACGGCATCGACACCAGTTTCTTCGACGTCGGCGCTGCCGGCACGGAAGCCGCGCCGTCGTCGGCGTCGGCGGCGCGGCCGAGCCTGCCGGGCGCCGGCGCGCTCGCCTCGAACAGCGGGGCGATCGTCAGCCAGACGGTCAAGCTGCTGTTCGGCGCGATCAGCGCCGTCGGCAATTTCTTCATCGTGCTGTTCCTGGGGCTCGCCTTCGCGGCGCAGCCCGGCATCTACCGCGAGGGTCTGCTCTACGTCGCGCCGGCACGGCACCGCGCCCGCGCCGCCATCGTCATCGACGGCATCAGCGAGACGCTCGAGCGCTGGCTGATCGCCCAGATCACCGTCATGTTGGCGGTGGGCGTGGTGACCTGGATCGGGCTCGCCGTCATCGGCGTCCCCGGTTCCTTCATCCTGGGGATTCAGGCCGGCCTGCTCGCCTTCATTCCGACGGTCGGCGCGATCGTCGCCGGCCTGATCGTGGTGCTGGCAAGCCTCCCAACCGGGTGGATCGCGGCGCTGAGCGCCCTCATCCTGTTTCTCGGCGTGCACGCCATGGAAAGCTACGTGCTGACGCCGCTCCTGCAGCGGCAGGCGCTCAATATCCCGCCGGCCACACTGTTCGCGTTCCAGATCCTGCTCGGCGTCGTATTCGGCGTCTGGGGCCTTGCGCTGGCGTTGCCGCTGGTCGCCATCGCCAAGGTGATGATCGACCATTTCAAGGGCGAGCAAGCACCGGCGCCGCGCACCGAGGCGGCCTGAGGCGTACTCAACTCGTCAGCACCGTCCAGGTGTGCTCGACCTCGGGCGGGGACGCAAAATACTGGCCGACCAGGCCGCGCCATTCGGTGAAATTCTCCGAGCCGCGGAAATCGACGGTGTGGTTTTCCAGCGTCTCCCATTTCACCATCAGCCGGTAGCGCTGCGGCTTTTCGATCGACTTGTGCAGCTCGAAGCCGTGAAAGCCCTTGGAGCGCCCGAACGCGGCCCTGGCCTTGGCGACCGCGGCCTCAAAGTCCTTCTCGCTGCCCGGCTTGACGTCGATTTGCGCGATCTCGGTGATCATCTGCTTCCACCCTTCTTTCTTCTTGTCGGGAAGCCTGTCTAGCACGGCTGCCGAAAAGAAAAAGGCGCCGAAACCGGCGCCACCGTCGATCGGATCGGCTCGAAGCTCAGCCGAACAGCAGCACGGTGCCCGTCACCATCAACGCGCACGCCCCGAACAGGGCGAGCGGCACGCGGCTGTCGTGCCGCGCGTAATGTCCCTGGGCGCGACGCTCGCTGATCAGCGCCGTCTCGTACTCGTCCGCGCTGGAGAACATGCAGGCGAAGCCGCCACGCGCAGCGGCTGCGGCCGCTTCGAGCGACACGAGGGCGGCTTGCGGGGTCTGTCGATGCATCGAGCCCATGACCGGCATGGTAGGGATCGAATGGTAAACGGAGACTTACCGCAAGCCGGGTCACGCTCATGCCGTCGCCGGCTGCAGCCTGGGCACACCGACCCGGCCCGCGCTCTGGCGGCGCCAGTCCAGCGACAGCGGCAGCTCCTCCGCGGCCTCGACGCGATTGCGGCCGCCACGCTTGGCCTGGTAGAGCGCAGTGTCGGCCGCGGCCAGCAGCACGTCGAGCTCGGTGCCGGCGGGACCGCCCGCCACGCCGATGCTGACGGTGGTGTCCACCGGCCCCTCGTCGACCACGACGCCGGAGGTCTCGAACGCCTCGCGCACCCGGTCGGCGACCAGCACGCCCTCCTCCAGCGAGCACGGCAGCAGCGCCGCGAACTCCTCGCCGCCGATGCGCCCCGACAGGTCGGAGATGCGCAGATTGCCGGTCACCACCGTGGAGAACAGCTTCAGCATCTCGTCGCCGGCGGGATGGCCGAAGCGATCATTGATCGACTTGAAGTGGTCGATGTCGAAGATCATCACCGTGACCGGCCGGCCGGCCTTGGCCTCGCGCTCGATGACGCGCGAGCAGGCTTCCGAGAAGCCGCGCCGGTTCAGCATGCCGGTCAGGGGATCCATCGAGGCCGCGGTCTTGTGCGTGGCGACCGTGCGCTCCGACACCAGCATGAAGATCACGAACACGGTGCCGACGGCATAGAGCACGAGCTCGACCGCGAACACCGTGACCCAGATGCTGCTCGCGAATTGCGGATCGTTCGGCCTGAGGAAGCCGCCGATCACGACCGGCAGCATCAGCACGCAGCCGTGCATCGCCGGCACCACGAGCGCCGGCCAGCTCCGTTGCAGGCTCTTTCGCCGCTCGGACCACAGCTCGCCCGCCGTCAGCGCCGCGTAGACCGAGACGATGGCGGCACCGGCCAGCATGCGCAGCGTGGATGCGGCTGGATCGAGCAGCGTCGCCGCCGCCACCCAGGCGATCGCGCCGAACACGAGCCCGGGCCAGTTGGGGGTGCGGCCGTGGAAGAGCCGCGCGGCGTTCCACACCATGCCGCAGGCGACGAAGCCGATCGCGTTCATCGCCAGATACAGCGGCGCGCCGAGCTTGTCGCCGGCCGCGGTCCACAGTGCAACCGAGGCCGCGCCGAGCAGATAGGCGGTGCCCCACCATTTCAGCGCGGGACTATTCTCCTGCTTGCCGAAGAACACGAGCATGGCACCGAGCAGTGCGGCGACCATGGTGGCAACCAAATAGAGCGTAATGCTATCGAGCGACATGTGTCAGCCCCCTATGGATTCAGCGTTTACGCGATCGGCAAAGCCGACTTGCGCGCCCTTCCAGTTTGCAACGCTACGTCTCACGCGTTCGTTTTGGGTTTTCACGCGAGGGCAAGTTTTCGGGAAACACACGATGAATTTGTACGCAAACGAACTGAAAAAAGGGCGCCGTTTTCGGCGCCCTTTTGCATTTCATTGAAGCCGCTTTCGCGACGAATTCTTTACTGATGCGATCAGCGCTTGGAGAACTGGAAGGACCGGCGGGCCTTCGCCTTGCCGTACTTCTTGCGCTCGACGGTGCGGGAATCGCGGGTGAGGAAGCCGCCCTTCTTCAAGACGCCGCGCAGATCCGGCTCGAAGTAGGTCAGTGCCTTGGAGATGCCGTGACGCACCGCGCCCGCCTGGCCCGACAAGCCGCCGCCGGCGACCGTGCAGATCACGTCGTACTGGCCGGCGCGCTGGGCCGCGACCAGCGGCTGCTGGATCATCATGCGCAGCACGGGACGGGCGAAGTAGGTTTCGACCTCGCGCGAGTTGACCACGATCTTGCCGGCGCCCGGCTTGATCCAGACGCGGGCGACCGCGTCCTTGCGCTTGCCGGTGGCGTAGGCGCGGTTGAACTTGTCGACCTTCTTCTCGTGCTTCGGCGCCTCGGGGGCGGCCGTCTTGAGCTGCGACAACTGGTCGAGCGACTGCATGGATTCGGCCATGTTATGCGGCCCTCGCGTTCTTGCGGTTCAACTTGGCGATATCGATCTTCTCAGGCGTCTGGGCCTCGTGCGGATGGTCGGCTCCGGCGTAGACGCGGAGGTTGCCCATCTGCACCCGGCCGAGCGGGCCGCGCGGAATCATGCGCTCGACGGCCTTCTCGAGCACGCGCTCGGGATAACGGCCTTCGAGGATCTGGCGCGCGGTGCGCTCCTTGACGTGGCCGACGAAGCCGGTGTGCTTGTAGTAGGTCTTCTGCTCGCGCTTGCGGCCGGTCAGCACCGCGTGAGCGGCGTTGATGATGATGACGTTGTCGCCGCAATCGACGTGGGGGGTGTAGGTGGGCAGATGCTTGCCGCGCAGCCGCATGGCGACGATGGTGGCGAGACGACCGACGACCAGACCCTTGGCGTCGATCAGCACCCACTTCTTCGTCACCTCGGCGGGCTTTGCCGAAAAGGTTTTCATGTCAGAATTTCCGTGAAGGGAGACATCGGTGCGGACGTCGCACCGGACTGCGCGGCTTTCTAGTGAAGAGCCGCGCTGTGGTCAATGCTTTATGATGCTGATTACATAAGCAATATCAACGAATTACAAATATGGTGTTATATTACCTTGGAAAATCTCATATATTTGGAATGGAATAGGTCGAGGTAACGTGCGCGATCGGATCGGGCGAGGTGCCCGACAGGAGGTTCACCTCCCCGACCGCCAGGCGCTTGCCGAGCTTGAGAAGCCGGGCTTCCGCCAGCACGTCCTGCCCGGGCTGGCCCTTGCGCAGGAAATTGATGTTGAGATTGGTGGTGACAGCGAGGCCGATCGGTCCGATCGCCGACAGCAGCACCACATACATGGCGAAATCGGCAAGCGTCATCAGTGTCGGCCCGGACACGGTTCCACCCGGCCGCAGCATCCGCTCGCTGTAGCGCTGGCGCAGCAGGGCGGTTTCGCCATCGGCGCTCTCGATGGTGATGTCGCCGGCCGCGATCGCCTGGGGAAACTCGTCGCGGAAAAATTGTTCGAGCTCCGCCACGCTCATTTTCGCTGGTGCCATGCCGCTCCTGCCCTCGATTGTCTGCGCCTGTTACATTAAGTTCTCGACGTCATCCAACTGGAATCTCCCAACCGGAAGCCCCGATGTCCGTCCAGGCCGCCAGCAGTCCTCCCCTCCAAAACCCGATTCTTCTGCGCGAAGCCGCAGGCCACATCGCGGTCCTCACCCTCAACCGCCCGGCGGCGCGCAACAGCCTCTCGGAGGCGATGATCGCGAGCCTGCATGCCGCGCTCGACGACATCCGGGACGACAAGGCGATCCGCGGCGTCGTCATCGCGGCGAACGGCCCGGCCTTCTCGGCCGGCCACGACATCAAGGAACTGACCGCACGCCGCGCCGATCCGGATCGCGGACGCGCCTACTTCGCGCAAGTCATGAACGCCTGCAGCGCCATGATGCAGGCGATCGTGCACCTGCCAAAGCCCGTGGTCGCCGCCGTCCAGGGCATTGCGACCGCGGCCGGCTGCCAGCTCGTGGCGAGCTGCGATCTCGCGATCGCCTCGGAGGCCGCGAGTTTCGCGACGCCCGGCGTCGACATCGGCCTGTTCTGCTCGACGCCGATGGTGGCGCTGTCGCGCAACGTGCCGCGCAAGCAGGCGATGGAGATGCTGCTGACCGGCGAGCCGGTCCCCGCGGCGCGCGCGAGGGAGATCGGCCTCGTCAACCGCGTGGTCGCGCCCGGCCGCGAGCGCGAGGCTGCGATCGAACTCGCGCGGAAGGTCGCGCTGAAGTCCGCCTACACCATCAAGCTCGGCAAGGAGGCGTTCTATCGCCAGGTCGAGATGAGCCTTGCGGAGGCCTACCGCTACGCCGCCGAGGTGATGACCGAGAACATGATGGCGCGCGACGCCGAAGAAGGCATCGGCGCCTTCATCGAGAAGCGTGCGCCGAGATGGCAGGATGGGTAGTTTCGTCATTGCGAGCGAAGCGAAGCAATCCAGATCACCTCCGGGGTGACAGCCTAGATTGCTTCGCAATGACAGTGAGAAAAAAAGTCAGCCAATGAATCACGACGCCTATCCCGACAACTACATCCGCGGCATCCTCAACGGCGTGAAGTCGATCGCGATGGTCGGCGCCTCGCCGGTCAACGTGCGGCCGAGCTATTTCGCGTTCAAATATCTTGCGGAGCGCGGCTACGACATGATTCCGATCAATCCCGGCCACGTCGGAAAGACGCTGCTCGGAAAACCTTTCGTCGCCTCGCTCGCCGAGATCGGCCGCCCCGTCGACATGGTCGACGTCTTCCGCAACTCCAGCCACATCATGCCCGTCATCGAGGAAGCGCTGCGGCTCGATCCGCTGCCCAGGGTGATCTGGATGCAGTTGGGTGCGCGCGACGACGCGGCTGCGGCCAAGGCCGAGGCCGCCGGCATCAAGGTCGTGATGAACCGCTGCCCCAAGATCGAATACGGCCGCCTGTCCTCGGAAATCTCCTGGATGGGCGTCAATTCGCGCACGCTGAGTTCGAAGCGTCCGCCGGCACCGACCCAGGGTATGCGTCTGTCTCTCAATCGCATGAGTGTCGGCGGCGGCGAGACCGCGGCGTCCGACCGCGCCGCCAAGAACAGGAACGAACCGGGTTGACGCACTTGCGAAAAATTCGTTTCGCCGGCGCGGCAAAGCGAAGCACGTTCGTTGCGAACCTCGTCTCGTTTGACGCCGCGGCTTGACGGCAGGCGCGGCCGCCATCAGCATGCCGCACGAATTCTCAGAACCACAAGAACAGGACGCATCTCATGAGCGATCGCCTTCCGGGATTTTCCACCCTTGCCGTCCATGCCGGCGCACAGCCCGATCCCACCACCGGTGCGCGCGCGACCCCGATCTACCAGACGACGTCGTTCGTCTTCAACGACGCCGACCACGCGGCCTCGCTGTTCGGGCTGCAGTCGTTCGGCAACATCTACACCCGCATCGGCAACCCGACCAACGCCGTGCTGGAGGAGCGTGTCGCCGCCCTCGAGGGCGGCACCGCGGCACTCGCGGTCGCCTCCGGCCATGCCGCGCAGGTCGTGGTGATGCAGCAATTGCTCCAGCCCGGCGACGAGTTCATCGCCGCGCGAAAACTCTATGGCGGCTCGATCAACCAGTTCACCCATGCGTTCAAGAGCTTCGGCTGGAACGTGGCCTGGGCCGACCCGGACGACATCGCCAGCTTCGAGCGCGCGGTGACGCCGCGGACCAAGGCAATCTTCGTCGAGTCCATCGCCAATCCCGGCGGCACCATCACCGACATCGAGGCGATCTCGACGATCGCGCGCAAGGCCGGCGTGCCGCTGATCGTCGACAACACGCTCGCCTCGCCCTACCTGATCCGCCCGATCGATCACGGCGCCGACATCGTCGTGCATTCGGCGACAAAATTCCTCGGCGGTCACGGCAACTCAATCGCCGGCGTCATCGTCGATGCCGGCACCTTCGATTGGTCGAAGGACGGCAAGTACCCGATGCTGTGCGAGCCGCGGCCGGAATATCACGGCATCAAGCTGCACGAGACCTTCGGCAATTTCGCCTTCGCCATCGCCTGCCGGGTGCTCGGCCTGCGCGATCTCGGGCCGGCGCTGTCGCCGTTCAACGCCTTCCTCATCCTCACGGGCATCGAGACCCTGCCGCTGCGCATGCAGAAGCACTGCGACAACGCCAGGGCAATCGCCGAATTCCTGGCCTCCCACAAGGCGGTCGCCTCGGTGAGCTATGCGGGTCTGCCCGGCGACAAGTACAACAGCCTCGCGCGCAAATACGCGCCCAAGGGCGCCGGCGCCGTGTTCACCTTCAGCCTCAAGGGCGGCTATGACGCGGGCGTCAGCCTAGTGTCGAACCTGAAGCTGTTCTCGCATCTGGCCAATGTCGGCGACACCCGCTCGCTGGTCATCCACCCGGCCTCCACCACCCACAGCCAGCTCGACGACGCCGCCAAGATCAAGTCCGGCGCAGGCCCGGACGTGGTGCGGCTGTCGATCGGCATCGAGGACAAGGAGGATCTGATCGCCGACCTGGAGCAGGCGCTGGGGGCATAGACCGCCCCGTTCCAAAGCCGGCGGCTCGTTTCGCCGTGCCCGGGCTCGCCCCCGCCATGGCGAGCGGACGAAGGCAGCGATCGCGCCCGTCGGTTAACAGTCGTTAACCATCCCTGCGGCAGGATGGCCTCCGATCGATCCTTTTGATTCGGAGCCGACGATGCTGCGCTGGATGATGCCCGCCCTCGCGGTGCTGCTGACGCTCCCGGGCGCGCTCGCCGCCGACCTGCCGCCCGTGAAGACGAAGCGCGTGGTCGTCGCACCGCCTCCGCCGCGCGAGGTCGTGACCGAGGTCGAGGCGGATTCGCTGATCTCTCCGGCCTATGGCGTCGGCAGCTATATCCACAATCTGCCCGGCACGCCGCTGTTGCCGGGCTCCCACACGCTGCCCGGCTATTATGGCCGCCCCTGGGATTACGACTATCAGGGCTCGTATTACGGCGGGCCCCAGGTCGACTATTTCTGGCGACTGCCCTACGCCTGCGGAATCTACGGCTATTGTTGAGCCGGCTGAACGGCGATCAACCGGGCTGGCCGATCGGTACTCCCTGCGCACGCAATGACACGGATTGCCGCGACGCCAGCCGCTCGGCCTGCATCACCGCGAGCGTCAACACGACGATCGCGACCGCCTGATGCGCGAGCGCGAGCCCGATCGGCACTTCCTGAAGCAGCGTGAGGATACCGAGCGCGGCCTGCACCGTCACCGCCGCAAACAGCCAGAGCGCGCCGCCCGCCGCGGCGCCCGCGCGCGAACGCACGGCGTCGAAGGCATGCCAGGCCGCCAGCCCGAACACCGCATACGCCGTCATGCGGTGCTCGAACTGCACCGTCAGCACATTGTCGAACAGGTTCTTCCACCACGGCGTCTCGAACCACAGCCGTTCGCCCGCGGGAATGAAGCCGCCGTCGATGTCCGGCCAGGTGTTGTAGACGCGCCCTGCCCGCAGGCCCGCCACCAGCGCACCGAAATAGAGCTGGACGAAGGTCACGACCACGAGCACCGCCGCGGTCGCCTTGAGCCTCGCGGGCGCCGCCGCCTGCGGCCGCACACGGAGCCGCCGTACCGTCCAGACGATGCCGGCAAAGATCAGGAGCGCCAGCACCAGATGGGTCGCCAGCCGATATTGCGACACCTCGACACGGTCGGCGAGGCCGGACGCCACCATCCACCAGCCGACGCCGCCCTGCAGCCCGCCGAGACCGAACAATAGCCACAGCCGTCGCTTCAATTCGCCCGACAGGCCGCCGCGCCACAGGAAGAACAGGAACGGCAACAGATACGCCGCGCCGATGAAGCGGCCGAGCAGCCGGTGGCTCCATTCCCACCAGAAGATGGTCTTGAACTCGTGCAGGTTCATGCCTGCGTTGAGCTCGCGATATTGCGGAATCTTCTTGTAGGCCTCGAAGGCGTCGTTCCACTGCGCTTCGCTGAGCGGCGGCAGCGTCCCGGCAACAGGCTTCCATTCGACGATCGAGAGCCCCGATTCCGTCAGCCGCGTGGCACCGCCGACCAGCACCATCAGCGCGATCAGGGCGGCGACCGAAACCAGCCACCAGCGCAGCGGCCGGTCAGATCGCGGAAGGGAATTTGCGTTCATTTCGGGCTCGAAAAACCGAGGCTTGAACCAGACTGTGCGCCCCTTATAGTCCGCCGCTCCCGCCACGCAAATTGCGCAAAATCAACGAAATCGCACAATTCCGTCATGAAGATCCGCACCCGCAAGTTCCTCGGCGCCATCGCGCTTCTGGTGTTGGCCGCCGTCTGGGCGCTGCTCGGCATGACGGCGGCGCAGTTGCCGTGGCTTGCGGAGTCCGGCTGGCGGCAGGCGATCTACTATGTCGTGGCGGGGATGGGTTGGGTGCTGCCGGCCATGCCGATCGTGAGCTGGATGCAGCGGCCCGACCGCGCTTAACCGGGCGCGGCACCGGTCGGTCGCACCGGCGCGAAGGCGACGCCCGACAGCAGCACCCGCATCACGCGCAGCGACCGGCAGCGGCCGTCCCAGGGAATCCGCGGCAGAGCGCGCAGATTGGTGCGTCCCTCGACATCGACGATTCCCGGAATCGCGGACACGGCGCTGGCAAAGCCCGACTCCTCCGCCATCACGACATGATTCCTGCGGAACGAGGCGCGATCGCCGAAGGGATATGCAAAATGCCTGACCTCACGATGGAAGGCGGACTCCGCCACCGCTTTGCCCATCGCCATCTCGCGGGACGCAGCCGCATCCTTCATGGTGGCGAGCGCCGTGTAGTTCACGGTGGCGGAGCCGATCGTGACCCGTGGATCGGCGGCGAGCCTCGTCAGATCGGCCCAATCCATCGACGCCTGCCGCGACAATGCGGCGAGGTCGACGAGATGGCGCCTGCAGAGATCGTTGATCGCCGCCGACAGCTCCGCCGGCGGCAGCGTTCGCAGCCAACCCTCGATATGGTCGAACAGCGCCTGCTTCTGCTCGCGGCTCGTGACCACGAAACGCTGCTCCTTGCGCTCCATCACCAGGCTGATGCGGCTTTCGCGCGCGATCACCCGTTCGAGCCCGAGCCGCCAGGCTTCGCCGACGCCGTCGGGAAAGGCGGTTGGAACATAGACCGTGAAGGGAACCTCGTGGCGCGACAACACCGGATAGGCGAAGTCGATGAGGTCCTTGCCGGTGCCGTCGAAGGTGAGCGCCACGAATCGCTGCTTCTCCGGCAGCGTCACTGCTCGCCGGCAGACTTCGTCCATGCCGACGATGTCGAGCTTCCAGCGCTTCAACGCGCGGAGCGTGCGGTCGAGGAACTCCGGCGTGATCTCGTCGGCGAGCAGCGGCTGGAACGGCTCGTTCCGCCGCGGACGCACGCGCTGGAAGCGCAGGATCGCGCCGGCGCCGCCCGCCTCGCGTCCGCCGAGCCAGGGCCGGCCGGTGAACCAGGCAAGTTCGAGGCGCAGCCGTTCCAGCCATCTGTCGTCGGATGCCAATATCCCACCCTCGAGCGCACTCGCCTTGCGGTCGTCCCTGTCCTTACCCTTTGTTGACCTTTCTTTGCAAAGGTCGGCGACGGTCAAAACTTAAGTTTTCCTTTCGACGGGTTTTGCAAATGACCATGGCTGCGGCGATCCAAAGCCGGACGGCGGATGCGCCGGCGCGGTCGAGGGCGAGCCGGATCGCCAGCATCGACATCGTGACCGATCTCGACGAGGCCGAGCCGGTCTGGCGCGCGCTCGAGGAAGGCGGCCAGCTCTCGACCCCCTACCAGCGCTTCGACCTGCTCGGCCGCTGGCAGCGGCTGGTCGGGCAGCATGAGGGTTTCAGCGCATTCATCGTCATCGCGCGCGATGCCGAGCGCCGACCGCTTCTGCTGCTGCCGCTGTCGTTGCGGCAAAGCCACGGCGTCAACATCGCCTGCTTCATGGGCGGCAAGCACACCACCTTCAACATGGGACTGTGGGCGGCCGACTTTGCGGCACAGGCCGACGTCGTCGATCTCGGTGCCCTGCTCGCGCTGCTGCGCGCGCAAGCAAGCGTCGACCTGCTCGCGCTGACGCAGCAGCCGCTGCGCTGGCACGACCAGCAAAATCCGTTCGCGCTGCTGTCGCGGCAGCCCTCCGTCAACGGCTGTCCTCTGCTGGCGATGACCCCGGGCGGCGCGCCGCAGACGCGAATCGGCAATTCCTTCCGCAGGCGGCTGAAAGGCAAGGAGCGCAAGTTGCAGGCGCTCGCCGGCTACCGCTATCACGTCGCTTCGACGGACGAGGACATCACGCGGCTGCTCGACTGGTTCTTCCGCGTCAAGCCGCTGCGGATGGCCGAACAGAATTTGCCGAACGTGTTTGCCGAGCCCGGCGTCGAAACCTTCGTCCGCAGCGCCTGCCTCGCACCGCGCGGCACCGGGCGCATCATCGATCTCCACGCGCTCGAATGCGACGAGGAGGTGATCGCGATCTTTGCCGGCGTCGCCGACGGTCAGCGCTTCTCGATGATGTTCAACACCTACACGACGTCGGGCAATTCCCGCTTCAGCCCCGGGCTGATCCTGATGCGCAACATCATCGACCGTTACGGCGAACGCGGCTACCGCACACTCGATCTCGGCGTCGGTTCGGACGGCTACAAGCGGCTGTTCTGCAAGAGCGACGAGCCGCTCTTCGACAGCTTCGTGCCGTTCACCGCGCGCGGCAGGCTCGCGGCGATGGCGATGTCCTCGCTCAACCGCGGCAAGCGGCTGGTCAAGCAGAACCGGACGCTATTCGACCTCGTGCGAAAGGTGCGCCGCGCGTTCGGCTAGCTTACGCCGCGGCCACGCACGGACCGGGCTCGTTCGCCTCCGAGGGCCGCACTGGCCCGCTCAGCATGGTGACATCGCCAAAGCCGACGGCGCCGAGCTGGGTACGCATCAACCGGCGCGCATCCTCCGCCATCGACGCGTCGGGAACGACGACCGCGCGGGCGTTCGTCGTCAACAGATCGGCCGGCAGGTCGGAGGCCTTGCCGGCGTCCAGCAGCACGTGGTCATAGACCCGCAGCAGGGCGTCGATCGCCAGCGTCAGGCGCGGCGACTGCAGCAGGCTGCGGTCGAAGCCGGGCCGGCCGGCGCCGACGAGATGCAGGCGCGACAGCCTGTCCCTGGTGATGATCTGCGAGAACGAGGCTTCCCCCCGCATGAGTTCGGCAAGGCCGGGAGCTGCGGGATCGACCGATACGGCCGAAATCGCCGGCGACGAGGCCGCGAGATCGACCACGACCACGCGCGCCTCGCGGGCCATGAACCGCGCCAGCGTCAGCGCGGTCAACGTGATGCCCTCGCCGGTCGCCGTCCCCAGCACGGTGATCTTGCGGGCGGCGTCGCCTGCGGCGCGCAGGCGGTTGGCGAGTCGCTCGACCTCGGCGAATTCGGACGGCACGGGTTCGGGCATGACCTCGCGCGCCGCGGATGCGGTCTCGCGCGGCGCCGGCGCGGGCTGCGGCGGAAGCGGCGCCATGACGGGCTCGGTCCGCACCGGGGCCTGAGTTGGCAGTTGGGCCGGGGCCACCGGCGGAGCCTCCACGACGATCTCCCCCGCCTGCGCCGCGGCTTCGGCCGGCGCAGCCGCAGCAGCCGGCCCGAACGCCGCCATCGCCCGCGGCGCGGTCATGCGCAGCAGTTCGCCGGTGACGACGATGCCCGCGCTGAGCAGCAGCGTCGCCAGTGTCGCGATCAGCACGATCGGCAGCTTCTTCGGATAGGCCGGCGTGTTGGAGACGGCGGCGCGCGAGATGATGCGGCTCTCCGCAGGCGTTGTATCGATGTTCTCGCGCGTGTTGGCCTCGCGGTACTTCGCGAGATAAGATTCGAGGAGGTCGCGCTGCGCCTTGGCCTCGCGCTCCAGCGCCCGGAGCTGGACGTCCTGTCCGTTGGTCGATGTCGCCTGCTTCTTCAATTGATCGAGGCTCGCGGACAGGCTGTCGACCCGGCCGCCGGCGATGCGGGCGTCGTTCTCGAGCGAGCGCGAGATCTTGCCGGCCTCGTCGCGGATCTGATTGTCCAGATCGGCGAGTTGCGCTTTCAGTTCCTTGATGCGCGGATGGTTGCCGAGCAGCGTCGACGACTGTTCGGCGAGCTGCGCGCGCAGCGTGACGCGCTGTTCGGACAGCCGCCGCATCAGTTCGGAGTTCAGGACCTCGGAGGCCTCGATCGGCTTGCCGCTCTGCAGCATCTCGCGGATCAGCCGTGCCTTGGCCTCGGCATCGGCCCTCATGGCGCGCGCATTGTTGAGTTGGGTGTTGACCTCGCCCATCTGCTGGTTCGACAGCGTGGTGTTGTTGGTGCCGACGAACAGGCTCGACTTGGAGCGGAAATCCTCCACCCGCGACTCGGCGTCGGAGACCTTCTTGCGCAGGCTCTCGATTTCGCCCGACAGCCACGCGCTCGCCGACCTGGCCTGCTCCTGCCGCGCATTCTGCTGCAGCACGAGGTAGCCGTCGGCGATTGAGTTGGCGACGCGCGCGGCAAGCTCGGGGTCCCAGGACTGGAACTCGACG
>NZ_JAGWUA010000254.1 GCF_028868675.1 Bradyrhizobium sp. | reverse complement strand
GATCGCGCTCGTCCTGATCGGAAACGGCTTGAGGTGGCCGCCGGCGAAGCCGGGGCCGAGATCGCGTAGCACGGCGCCGGTCGCCGTCGACGACAGGCCGAGCGTGTCGATGCCGACATAGGTGTGCTGGCCGCGATAGAATTCGAGGATGTCGAACTGCACGATGCGATCGATCGCCGCGATCAGGATCTGCCGGCCGCGACGCGCGAGCGACTCGTGCGCCGCCTGGAAATAGGGATCGCCCACCGTGTTGAACACGATGTCGGCGCCCTTGCCGCCGGTCAGCTCGCGCACCCGCGTCGCGACATCGGCGGCGGACGCATCGATCACCTCGACCGGCACATTGCTGTGGCCCGCATAGGCTTCCGCCTTGCGCACCACGCCGATCGCGCGCGCGCCCTGCCAGGTCGCGATCTGCACCGCGGCCTGGCCGACCTTGCCGTTGACGCCCATCACCAGCACGGTCTCGCCCGCCTTCGGCAGACCGGCGCGGCGAAAGCCTTCCATCGCGGTGACGAAGGGCACGCCGATGCCGGCCGCCTCCTCCCAGGACAGGGCTTTGGGCTTTTCGACCAGCGCATCCGCGTCGACCACGAGATGGCTCGCATGGGTGCCGTCGCGGCGGATGCCGAGATCGCCGGACGAGCCGAATACCTCGCGGCCGATCGCGCCGGCAGGGCCGTCGATCACCACGCCGGCATAGTCGCGGCCCGGCGTGCGCGGAAACACGGCATAAGGCATCAGCCCGGTCGCAGCCTTGACATCCGACGGGTTGACGGCTGCGGCCCTCACCTCGATCAGGACGTCGTTGGGACCTCGGGCCAGCGTGTGGCGCTCGACGACCGGCGCGATCGCCGCCGCGTTCTCGGCCTTGGCATTGAGGCGCACGCATCGCGCCTCGACGGACTTGGACGGGGAAGCTGACATCAGGAGACCCGCAATTTCTCGCGGGCCTTGTCGCCTTTGGAGGCGGTCGAGTCAATTGGCGCGGACTCGCGGCAGTAGCCCGGATGGAGCGCAGCGCAATCCGGGGCAAGTGCGCGTCGGAGCAAGACCGGTCCCGGATTTCGCTCCGCTCCATCCGGGCTAGGATCTTCGCGTGAGCGCCTCCTCACCATGAGGGGAGAGACTAATCCTTCGGCCGCTTGTCGTAGAGCCGCCTGGCCTTGCCGAGCGAGCGCTCCAGCGTCGCGGGAGCTACCGCCTGCACCTTGGCCGTGATGCCGATCGTGTTCTTGATGTGGGTGGTGATGCGGTCAGCATGGTCGACCAGGCCGCGGCCGTCCCAGCTCTCGGGACGCGCCTCCGCGATGATCGTCAACTCATCCATGCGGCCCTCGCGAGTCAGCTCGAGGATGAAATGGCCGCCGCACCAGTCGGTCGCGAGCAGCACCTCCTCGATCTGGGTCGGGAACAGATTGACTCCGCGCAGGATGATCATGTCGTCGGAGCGGCCGGTGACCTTCTCCATCCGCCGCATGCCCGGCCGCGCCGTGCCCGGCAAGAGCCGGGTCAGGTCGCGGGTGCGATAGCGGATCACCGGAAAGGCTTCCTTGGTGAGCGAGGTGAAGACCAGTTCGCCCTTTTCGCCGTCGGGCAGCACGTGGCCAGTCTCGGGGTCGATCACCTCGGGGTAGAAATGATCCTCCCAGATGTGCAGGCCGTCCTTGGTCTCGATGCATTCCTGTGCAACGCCGGGGCCGATGACTTCGGACAGGCCATAGATGTCGGTCGCGTCCATGTCGAAGGCGTCCTCGATCTCGGCGCGCATCGCGTTGGTCCAGGGCTCGGCGCCGAAGATGCCGATCTTGAGCGAGCACTGGCGCGGGTCCAGCTTCTGCCGGCGGAACTCGTCGAGGATCGCGAGCATGTAGCTCGGCGTCACCGTGATGATGTCGGGACGGAAGTCGTTGATGAGCTGCACCTGGCGCTCGGTCATGCCGCCGGAGATCGGCACCACCGTGCAGCCGAGCCTTTCGGCGCCGTAGTGCACGCCGAGCCCGCCGGTGAACAGGCCGTAGCCATAGGCATTGTGGATGATCATGCCGGTGCGGCCGCCGGCGGCGCGGATCGAGCGCGCCATCACGTCGGACCAGGTGTCGATATCGCGTTGGGTGTAGCCGACCACGATCGGCTTTCCCGTCGTGCCCGAGGAGGCGTGCACGCGCACCAGCTTTTCGCGGGCGACAGCGAACATGTTGAAGGGGTAGTTGTCGCGCAAATCCGTCTTCGCCGTGAACGGAAACTTCGCCAGATCGGCGAGCTCCCGGAAGTCGGACGGATGCACCCCGGCCGCGTCGAAGGCCTTTCGATAGTGCGCGACATTGTCGTAGGCGTGCTTGAGCGACCAGGCGAGACGCCGCGTCTGCAGCGCCATGATCTCGTCGCGCGAGGCGCGCTCATGCGCGTCCATCTCGGCGCGGTAGCCGCTACCGCCTGCCCTGAGCTTCGTCAAAGCCATCTGCGTTTCCCCACATCGTCGCTCGTTCTTGTCGTTATTGCTTGTCTTGACCCACGGCCGGCAGCCACGTGCCGGGAACGACGCGCGAATGTCCGCGGAACTCGGCGATCACGATGCCGCCGACGCTGACGCGCACGTCATAGATGCCGGACCGGCGGCCGCGGCTGATCTCCCGCGCGGTGGCGACGAGGCGGTCGCCCAGCCGGCCCGGCTTGATGAAGGTGATCTGGCCCTGCGCCGCGACGACGCGTTCGTTGTACGAATTGCAGGCGAACGCAAAGGCGGAATCGGCGAGCGTGAAGATGATGCCGCCATGGCAGACGCGCTGGCCGTTGACCATGTCGGGCCGCACCGTCATCGCCATCGTCGCGTGGCCGGGGCCGATGTCGACGATCTCCATGCCGAGGCCCTTGCTGGCATCGTCCTCGGCCCACATCGCATCCGCGCAGGCTCGGGCGATGTCCTTCGGCGACAGGTTTGCCTTGACGTTCACTCGCTTCTCCCAGCGTTGATTTTTGCCGCGATGTTCTGCCGATTGGCCGGAGGTGTCAAATAATGCGACGCATTTGCATTATCCGGGTCTGAGCCGCCCGCTCAGACGTGGTCATAGTCGACCACGACCCGGTCGGAGCACGGTTTTGCCTGACAGGTCAGAATGAAGCCGGCCTTCAGCTCCCAGGGCTCCAGCGAATAGTTGATGTCCATCGCCGCCTCGCCCTCGACCAGCTTGGCCCGGCAGGTCGAGCACATGCCGCCCTTGCAGGCGAACGGCAGGTCGACGCCGGCGCGCAGCGCGGCGTCCAGAATGGCCTCGTCCTCGGCGACCGGAACCTCGCGGCGCTTGCCGTCGATGATCAGCGACGCGATCGCCTTTGGCGGCGCATCGGCTGCGACCGCCTTCTTCGGCCGCGGCTTGCCGCCGAACTCGGACACGAAGCGCTCGACATGGATGCGGTCTTCCGCGATGCCGAGCGCGCGGCAGGTCGCCTCGATCTCCTCGCTCATGCCGGATGGACCGCAGATGAAGACATGATCGACGCTCGCGGCCGGCACCAGCGAGCGCAGCAACACGCTCACCTTCTCGCCGTCGAGCCGGCCGTACAAGATCGGAATGTCCTGCTCCTCGCCGGAGATGACGTGGAAGATCGACAGCCGGTCGATGAAACGGTCCTTCAGCTCCTCGATCGCTTCCAGGAACATGATGCTCGCAGTCGACCGGTTGCCGTAGAACAGGAAGAAGCGGCTATCGGGCTCGCGCGCCAGCACGCCCTTGACGATCGAGATGATCGGCGTGATGCCGGAACCCGCGGCGAAGCCGACGTGAACGCGTCCGCCGTCGGCCGGAGGAATGACGCCGAAGCGCCCGGTCGGCGTCATCACGTCGAGCTCGTCGCCGCATTTGAGCTCGTTCGCCGCCCAGTTCGAGAACGCGCCGCCATCGACCTTCTTCACGGCGATGCGAATCTCGCCGTCATCGGGACCGGAGCAGATCGAATAGGAGCGCCGCACCTCCTCGCCATCGAGCATGGTGCGCAGCGTCAGGTACTGGCCGGGCGTGAAGCGGTAGTCGCCTTCGAGCGCCTGCGGAATGGCGAAGGTCATCGACACGGCATCGGACGCTTCGCGGCGCAGGTCGCTGACGGCGAGACGGTGAAAGCGTGGGGCTGCTGCGGACATCGTGAATCCTAGACTCGATCCACCGCCGTCATTGCGAGCGAAGCGAAGCAATCCAGAGTCCCTCCTTGGCGGCACTCTGGATTGCTTCGTCGCTTCGCTCCTCGCAATGACGGTGAGGTTGGCATCGTGTTCAATTCAATGACACTTGAAGTAGTCGAACGGTTCGCGGCAGGCCTTGCAGCGCCACAGCGCCTTGCAGGAGGTCGAGCCGAATTCGGACAACAACTCGGTATTGTCCGAGCCGCATTGCGGGCACACCACCTTCTGCTCGCCAAACAGCGCGCGGCGCGAGCCTGACGCCTCCGGCGGGGCGATGCCGTAGTCGCGCAGCTTGCGACGGCCCTCCTCGCTCATCCAGTCGGTGGTCCAGGCCGGCGACAGCACGGTCCGGACTCTTGGGCGCCGAAAGCCGGCGCGCTCCAGCGCAAGCTCGATCTCGAGCGCGATCATGTTCATCGCCGGGCACCCCGAATAGGTCGGCGTGATCGCGACCTCGACCTGGTCGCCCACGAGCGAGACCTCGCGCAGCACGCCGAGATCGGCGATCGTCAGCACCGGGATTTCCGGATCGACCACGCTCGCCGCTGCATCCCAGGCGCGCCGCTTCAGCTCGCTATCGCTGTCCAGCACGGTCACCATGTGAGACCCGGGAACGAGCGCTGCATGTGCTGCAGCTCGCTGAGGAGATGGCCGAGATGCTCGCTGTGCCGGCCGGAGCGGCCGCCCTGCTGCATCCAGCCGTTTTGGGGCAGCGCCAGCGTGGCCTCGGTGACGATTTCGGTCACGGTCTTCAGCCAGCGGTCGCGCAAGCTGGCCGGATCGACCGCGATGCCGGCATCGATCAGGCCGCGCTCGCCGTCATCGACGGAGAACATCTCGCCGGTGAATGCCCAGAGATGGTCGATCGCGGCTTGCGCGCGGGCGTGGCTTTCCTCGGTGCCGTCGCCGAGCCGGATGATCCATTCGGCGGTGTGCCGCAAGTGATAGGCGCTCTCCTTCTCGGACTTGGCGGCGATGGCGGCGAACGTCGCGTCGCGCGAAGCCATCATCGCGCGCCAATAGAGATCGGCGAAGGTCGAATAGAACAGCTGCCGCACCATGGTCTGGGCAAAGTCGCCATTGGGCTGCTCGACCAGCAGCAGGTTGCGGTACTGCCGCACGTCGCGCAGGTAAGCGAGCTTGTCCTCGTCGTTGTCGCGGTCCTCGACCCTGGCCGTGTGGCCGTAGAGCTCGCGTGCCTGACCGATGAGGTCGAGCGCGATGTTGGACAGCGCCATGTCCTCTTCCAGGATCGGCGCATGCCCGCACCATTCCGACAGCCGGTGGCCGAGGATCAGCGCGTCGTCGGCGCGCCGCAGCGCGTAGAGCACGAGCGGCGTTTCGGAGACGGTTATGTTCTTAGCAGCCATTTGGAACCAACCTGCTCACTTGATCGTCATTGCGAGTTCCGACCGGCCCGAGGGGCCGACCCGCCTTAGATGAAAATGGGTGAGCCACTCTGACTGAGTTTAGACCGGTACCCACCCACTTTCTTCCTAGGAGCGAAG
>NZ_JAGWUA010000047.1 GCF_028868675.1 Bradyrhizobium sp. | reverse complement strand
AGGCAAGTTGCCTGTCCGCCGGCAAATAGATTCTGTTGCGCGAAGCTTGAATATCGAACAGGTGAAGTTCGGTGAGAGAGCGAATCACATCATTGGAGGCAAAATTCTCCGGGATAATGTGGTGATCTTGCAGCAATGACATTGTTCTGCCCCGGCTATCGATCAGCTTGGGTCGTGAGCTCAAGCTCTGGCGCAAATGCAGGTCGACGCGAGCGCGATGGCCGCGAGAACGTTGCGGGGCGAGCTAGTCAGCTAATTGTGGTGCGCGGAAAGAAGCGAGGAAGAAACGATCCACCAGAGGTGGCTTCGTCAATCCGACGCTGACAGAGGACGGCTTGCGAGACGGTCGACCGGAATGAGTCCCAGTTCAGCCTCCACGACCGAGCAGCAATCCCGTTACGATGGCCGACTCACCGGCCTCACAGAGGTTTGGAAGCGTCCCGAAACTTCAGGCCTCTTAGGCTAGCAAGCTTGCAGGCATCCTTCAATTCCTGGTCACAGAAGACATACGAATCGAGGAGGACATCGCGGAACACATGAACGTCGCGAGGAAAATCTTCGCGAAACTTGAGATCGGCATTACCGAGATGGTAGAATTTGATACCCGTCTTCTGATGGTGTCCGATGTTCATGCGTGATCGCGTCTCATCGATCGCCTCGACAACGCGGACCACGTCGCAAAACCAATAGCCCGGCCCCGGTTTCCCGTCAGGAAGCCGGACGTCACAGTCCAGGAAGTCAAAGCCGTCAGGATCGACAGTCTCCAGCAGCAACTTCATTCGGTCGGAAATGAGCCAATAGGCGTCAAGCTGCATCATGTCTGGCGGAAGTCCCTTCTTCTTATCGACAACAAGCAGTGGCTTCTCGGGGAATTTCGAAAACCCTCGGGAACGCGGCGCATGAATCGCATACGGGCCAATCAGCACGTTCCAATTTACGAACTCGCAGCTTCCCTTGCTGCGCCAGTTGAACCCCATCTCGTAAAACTTGCGCTTGCGCCTCCGCACAGAGGACGTTGGTTCTGGGCTGCCCATGATGGAACCTTATCGCAGTTAAACTCTGCTTCCGGAAGCACGCACCTGAGCGCTTTTCCAAGCTTCTTCCCTATGCTGTAGCTGCGCTCACAAACAGCACCGGAAGTCCGGAGAATTGTGGAGACGTCATGTGCCGAACCGTGAACCGCTCCGTTTCGCTCGAGCCGATCGTGTCGCCATCGGAGACGACCGGGCCGTGCTCGACCAGATAGGCAGCAAGCCCGGCGACCTTGTCGAGCATCGCCCGAAGCGTGAGCTTCTCAGTCTCGAATTCGATCTCGCGTCCGGCGAACGCCGACAGACCCATCGTCACCGCGCCGATCCCCGTCTCTGTACGGAACGGCAGGATATCCACCCAGAGCGTGAACGGATAATCGGGAAACGGCGCAAAGGACTGACGGGACATGTCCAGCCAGAGTCTTGCCGGCCGCGCGACTTTGGCGTCCCACACCACGCCGCAACATTCGGGGATGGCAGCGATCAGTGCACCGACGACGGCAGTGCTGGTGCGTGCCGCCGGCAGCCGCTTTTCACCTTGGCCAAGGGCCGAGACAATGAGGTGACCACGATGCCGCGCCGCCACCATCTTGCCGTCCGGCCAGGTCGTCGTAGTGCGTGACCACAGGCCCGCATCCTCCGGAATGGGCGCTGGCATCGACATGACGGCAACGAGGTGGTCGCCGCAGCGAATGAGCGGCGAGCCCGCCGGACTTTGGTCCTCTCGGCCACCGAATTCGGTCCGCAACTCCGGATGTCGCGCGTGAAGGGCCCGGGTAACCGCGGACATGTCGGGCGTTACGGGTTTCTCCAACAGAACAAGAGCCAGTGGATTGCTCATCGTCGGTCCTGCTCCCTGTTTTTTCGGTCGCCTCGATTGACGAAGCGGTCGCAATCGAAGCCCGGCATCTGTCAGACCCGACGACCTGTTCTCGCAGAAGTAGCAACCGACCGTAGAACATAACGAGAACATAATCAAGCAGCCAATGAGGCCCGACCGGCGGCTTCGTACCGTTGGGCGGTTCCTCCGTGACCTGTGGCGGGCAATGCGTCGCATTTTATCCGAATGCGACAGTCCGGATTCGGCGGAATGAAATCTCTTTGCGGGATCATTCGGACATGAAAATGCCCGCGACCGACTGAAGGCGGCCGCGAGCTTTTGGAAATTCCGATCGTGCCAATATACCCCTGATTTGCCCGACGGGTCAACCGATATTTTGGTAAATCAGAAAAATGCAATCGCGCCATGTTGCGGCGCAACCGCGTTCCGAGCAGAAGGAGATGACGAATGTATTTCGTCGCCGTCGCATTGCTTGGGCTGTCGGGGCTGTTCTACTCCGCCGGCCATCATGAAATCGGCTCGTTCGGCGTCAGCGTGTGCACCTATGGCAGCGCGTTCTGCGACAATCCCATGATCGTGCTCGCGGGCGCGGGTCTGGCCGCCGCCTGGGGCATGTTCGTCAGCGTGCGCTAGCCGCCGCCATCTGCGGCGCATTCGCGCGACCTGAGGGATTGTGCGGTCGGGAGGCTGCGACGGCCGGCTCAGGCTGGCGTCAGCGCCGCCGAGATCTGAGATGCGATCACGAACGCCGCGAATACGGCGGGCACGCTGATCAGCCTGAGAAACTGGTCTACGGAAAGCATCGCTGTCATCCCCCAAGACAGCGCGGCCGTGCGAGCCGCGCCTAGTCCACCCGTTGCGCGATTTGCTGGTCGGCCGTGAGAAGCTGATCGGAAATGGCGGCCCCACTGATCGTGAGCAGCGCCAAAAGCGAGATGATGGCCAACGTCTTCATGATTTGAGGGTCGGTTCCGATTGTGGCCAAAAACGTCAGCGACTGGTGCATTTTCGGGACGATCCCGGGAAAGATCGTGGCTATTTCGAACCGTTGCCGCCGGTTTTCCCATGTTCGAGACGCGCCGGCGCCGGCCAATCCGTCGTCCCGCGCTTCACTCCGATGCCCCGTTGGCTTAACAAGTTTCCTGTACGGGCCGGTTGCCGCGATTGCGACCGGACCATGAGACCGAGAAGGTCCGACGGGGCCGCCAGGGAGCGACATGACGACATCATCAAGAGCAACGGGTCTCGAAATCCTTGCCTGCGACGCCGGCTGGCGAAACTATCATTTCGTCAAGCTGACCACGGAAGATGGCGCCGTCGGCTGGAGCGAATTCGACGAGGGGTTCGGCTCGCCCGGGGTCGGGGCCGCGATCCAGCGCCTGTCGGCCCGCGTGATCGGCCAGAACGTGTTCCAGCACGAGCGCATCCATGCCGAGCTGTTCGCTGCGACCCGCCCGGCGGCCGGCGGCGTGGTGGCACAGGCGCTCGGCGCGATCGAGAACGCGCTGCTCGACGCCAAGGCGAAGCTTCTGGGCGTGCCCTGCTACGAGCTGCTCGGCGGCAAGATCCGCGACCGCGTCCGGGTCTACTGGTCGCACTGCGCCACCTGGCGCATCAATCATCCGGCCTGGTACAAGCCGCCGATCAAGAACCTCGACGGCGTCAAGGCGATCGGCCGCGAGGTGCGCGAGAAGAAATTCACCGCCCTCAAGACCAACATCTTCTCCTACGACGACGGCAAGCCGACGGGCTGGCGGCCCGGCTTCGGCTCGCCCTTCGCGCCCGAGATCAACGTCGACCGCAAGGTCCTGCGCGACCTGCACATGCATCTCGAGGCCATCCGCGACGGCGCCGGCCCGGACGTCGACATCCTGCTCGACTGCAACTTCAACGCCAAGACCGAAGGCTACCTGAAGATTCTGCGTGAGATCGCCGACATCGACATGTTCTGGGTCGAGATCGACAGCTTCAATCCGGAGGCGCTCGGCTACATCCGCAGGCAGAGCCCGCACCCGATCTCGTCCTGCGAGACGCTGCTCGGCTTGCGCGAATTCCTGCCGTATTTCCGCGAGCAGGCGATGGATGTCGCGATCATCGACACGCCGTGGAACGGCGTCTGGCAGTCGATGAAGATCGCAAACGCCGCGGACGCCTTCGAGGTCAACGTCGCCCCGCACAATTTCTACGGCCATCTCTGCTCGATGATGAACGCGCATTTCTGCGCCGCCGTGCCGAACCTACGCATCATGGAGATCGACATCGACCGCCTGTCCTTCGACCACGAGCTGTTCACCCACGAGCCGGAGATCCAGAACGGCCACCTCGTCATTCCGGATCGGCCCGGCTGGGGCACCGAGCCGAACGAGGAGGCGCTGCGCGCGCATCCGCCGAAGACGACCGGCGGACTCCTCAACTACGGCCGCAAGGGCTGAGCAGGCCTTCGTCTCGGCTCCATGCAGGCGGCGATGCGGCCGCCTACTCGCCGGGCGCGATCGCATTGCTGGGCGTCGTCCGGTCGGTGATCTGCTGCCCGAACAGGCTGCCGATCAGTTCGACGGCCGTGCGCGCCGTGCGGCCGCGCTCATCCAGAAACGGATTGAGCTCGACGATGTCGACCGAGCGGACCAGCCCGCTGTCGTGCAGCAGTTCCATGATGAGATGCGCCTCGCGATAGGTCGCTCCGCCCGGCACCGTGGTGCCGACGCCGGGCGCGACGCACGGATCCAGGAAATCGACGTCGAAGCTCACATGCAGCACGCCGTCGCGTTCCTTCACCCGCTCGACGAAACGCCGAATCAGGACGGCAACGCCGAACTCGTCGATCTCCCGCATGTCGGCGACCCTGATCCGGCGCGTCCGCATGAGATCCCTTTCCAGCCTGTCGATCGAGCGCGTTCCGAACAGTTCGAGCCTGTCGGGCGCGATGGAGGCGCGCGGCTCCTCGCCGAGCAGGCCCTCGAGCCCCGGCTCGCCGCACAGGAACGCGGCCGACATGCCGTGCATGTTGGCCGTGATCGTGGTCGCGGGCGTGTTGTAGTCCGCATGCGCGTCGAGCCACAGCACGAACAGCTCACGGCCGCACTCCTGCCAATGCCGGGCCATGGCGTTGACCGAGCCCATCGACAACGAGTGGTCGCCACCCAGAAAGATCGGGATCGCCCCGCTTCGGGCGATCTCATAACCGCGGCGGCTCAGTGCGCCGGTCCAGCGCTGGATTTCCCTGTAGTGATTTGCCCTGGCGGGCGGATCGTCCGCGCGATCGGCGATACCGGCAATCGACAGATCGCCATGATCCTCAACCGTCAGGCCGAGGCCTTCGAGCAACGTCGCAAGGCCGGCGGTCCTGAGCGCGGCCGGCCCCATCAGCGTGCCGCGCTGCGAGGCCCCCATGTCGATGGGAGCGCCGAGCAGCGCGATGCGCCGACCCTCTTGGCAGTTGGTCCGATCGGTCACGGCCCTCTCCTGGAACGACGGCTCCGGTCCTGACGTCGCAACCTAACAGAGATTCGCATCCGTCATTTTGCGGTGATGGGCGCAAGAAAGCGGCGAACGCATCGTCGCAGTTCCTGCCCGATCGGTCCGGGTCTCCGGAACCAACGCCCCGGCTCCGCATTCTTCAGATGAGGCCGGCACCCGCCGTTCACAACGGCGCCTGTCGCGGATAGCCAAAGGTCGTCCGACCCGCTGTTCAAAACGAGCGCCGCAGGGATAGCCAAAGGTGCCGGCCCCGTTGCACGCAACATGGAGACCTCCCGTGAACACGGACTCGCCGGAGCCTGCCACCCAGCCCGGGATGGCCGAGCGCGCCATCGATACCGCGATCGACGTCTCCCGTACGTTCGGCGAGGTCACGGGAGGCCTGCACGCGGCCGTGGACCGCCTGACCGCCGCCATCGAGGAAGCCCGCAAGCCCGGCAGGCCGCTCGCAACCGTCGCCGCAATCACGCGCGAGGCGCCTCTCACCAGCCTGCTCATCGCCTTCCTGCTCGGAGCGGCGATCGCGCGCCGGCGCTGAGGTCAGAACAGCTTCGGCCCGCGACGGTCGAGCTGGGCCTCCCATGTCGCCAAGGTCGCCGCCACGATCATCGCGACCACCCCCGCAATGCTGACCGCGAGTTGTGCGGCAAAACTTTCGGACACCTCGGTCATGATGACCATGCCCGCAAAGGAGAGCAGCACGCCGAAACAGTACATCGACAGGGAGTTCTCCCCGCAGCGAATCATCGCAATCACGAGCGGTCGCATCGGGCCTCGCCACTCCGACGGCGTCAGCCGCGAAACCACCACGGCCAGCGCGAGGAAGTGCAGCAGGCGGACCGGCGCGAGATGGCTCTTGTAGATCGGGTAGATCAGCTTGTTGACGCCTTCCGGAATCAGCGACTTCAGGATGTCGATTTCCCAGCTCAATGTGAAGACCAGGCTGAACGACAGATAAAGGACCGCGACGAACAGGGTGGCGTGCGACTGCACCAAAGGCCGGATGACCTTCGTCCCTCCGCCCGCGTACCAGGCGCCGAACACGAACAGGAGCTGGAACGCGAAGGGATTGAAGTACAATTCGCCGGTCGGCCACGCCGGCACGTGCCAGCTATAGCGCTGGACCATCAGATACAGCACGAATGACCCCGCCAGCGCGACCGCAGGGGCCCGCAGCAGAACCCACAGCAGCACGGGAAACCCGAGGTGCAATAGCACGAAGGTCGGAAGGACGTCGGTGTTGACCGGCGTATATTGCAGCATCAGCGCGTGAAACACGGCCGGTCCCGGATCCCTGAAGAAGAAGGCGGTATTGGTCTCGCCGGTATATCCCTCGCCGCCGCCGACCAGCCAGATCAGCGCGATATAAGCGACGAACAGCAGCAGGAACGCGCAATAGATCTCGAGGCTGCGCCGGACGGCCCGCGCAATGATCGTGAGCCAGCCTTGCTCGGCCAAGGCTCCCCCATAGGCCAGCATGCAGGTATAGCCGGACACGAAGAAGAATACCTCGGTAGTGTCGCTGAAGCCGTAGTTGCGCAACGTCAGCCACGCCAGCGAATTGTCGGGGATGTGGTCGATGAAGATGAACCACAGCGCAAGGCCGCGACAGGCGTCCAGCCGCAGGTCGCGATATCCCTTCAGACCGTGCGGCGACCCGGCCTTGGCCAACTCCGACTGATAGTTCGTCACGATCGCATTGAGCCCCACACGACGGGCGTTCTGGCTCCATGATACCGATTCGGAGGGATTTGTCTTTATGGCTGCGGGCCGGGCTCAGGCGGCTCCGACCGCCGCGCGCGACGGCTGTGACGCCATGAAGCGCTGCTCGAACGCGTCGGCCTGCATCGGGCGGCCGAAGAAGTAGCCCTGTCCCTCCTCGCAGCCCATGCGGACCAGGAAATCGGCCGTGGCGCGATTCTCGATGCCTTCGGCGATGACGGACAGGCCGAGCTGCTTGCTCAGCCCGATGGTCGAGCCGACGATCGCCGCGTCGTCCGGATCGGCGAGCAAGCCGAGCACGAACGATCTGTCGATCTTCAGTCCGTCCAGCGGAAGCTTCTTCAGATAGCTGAGGCTCGCGTAACCGGTTCCGAAGTCGTCGAACACGACGCGGACGCCGAGATCCTGAATCCGCTTGAACATGTCGAGCACCCGCGCCTCGTCGAGCAGCAGGATGTCCTCGGTGACCTCGAGCTCGAGCAGCGAAGGCGTGAGCCCGGTGGCTTCGAGCAGCTCCGAAACGGCTCGGGCGAGATCGCCCGAATGCAGTTGCGAGGGCGACAGATTGACGGCGACGCGGACGGGGTGGCCGGACAGCTCCCAGGCTCGTGCCTGCCTGCAGGCTGTCTCCATGACCCAGCTCGCGATCCGCTCCGACAGCGCCGAGGTATTGACCACCGGCATGAACTCGCGGGGCGACACGTAGCCGCGCTCGGGATGCCGCCAGCGGATGAGCGCCTCGGCGCCGGCCAGCGATGCGTCCACCAGGCGGACCTGCGGCTGGTAGAACAGTTCGAACTCGTGGCGATCGGCGGCCAGTGCAAGCTCGCTCTCCAGCGTCAGCCTGTTCTCCAGCTCCTGCCGGATGGCGTTTTCGAAGACCACGTGGCGGCCGCGGCGCGTCGCCTTGGCCCGGCACAATGCGAGATGCCCGTTGCTGAGAAGCTCGTCGGCATTGTGCCCGCCCTCGGGATGGACGGCGACGCCGATACTGACCCTGATGCGGTGCTGGCGCGTGCCGGCGGCGAGTGGCCGATCGAACGCGCGGATGATGCGCTCGGCGAGTTGCACGATCGGTTCGCCCGCCTCGGCGCAATCGAGCGCGACGACGAATTCGTCTCCGCTCAATCGCGCGACGATCGCCTTCTCGCCCGCTTCGGCGCGCAGGCGCGCGGCCACCGCGCGGAGCACGAGGTCGCCGGCGGCATGACCGAGCATGTCGTTGATCTGCTGGAAGCCGTCGAGCCCGAGCACGAGAAGCGCGACCTCGCCGGACCGCCGCTCCGCCGCAGCAATCAGGCCGAGCAATCCCGCATGCAGGGTGTTGCGATTGGCGAGACCGGTCAGGGAATCATGTTCGGCGAGATATCTGATGCGCTCGGCCTCGCGCTTGCGCACCGAGATGTCGCGCAGGATCGCGCCGTACTGGAATCCGTCGGTGCCCTGCCAGCCGGAGAAGCTCGCTTCGACCGGGAATATCTCGCCGTTCTTGCGCAATCCCTCGAACTCGACGACGACGGCTCCGCCGGGAACTAAGAGCGCCTGGCGTGTGGCGTCCTGCATCGAAAAGCCCGGCGTGCGACCGTCGCTGCGCGCTGCGCACAACGTTTCGAAGGGGCGGCCGATCATCTCGGCCCGCATGTAGCCGAAGATCGCGCTCGCGCCGGGATTCCACACCGTGATCCTGTGGGCCTCGTCGGTGCACACCAGGCCGTCGCCGAGCGACATCGCGATACGATGAAAGCGCCTTTCGGCGATACGGCTCAACAGGCCGCGGAAGTCGATTTCGTCGAGTGCGATCGCGGCAAGATAGACGACGACGGCGATGTGGAATAGCGACGTGTCGATCACGAGCGGCCAATTCGACTGCACGAAGTTCGCACCGAGCTCCACGGCTGCGCCCATCGTGACGAGCATCGCGACCCGGACGCCGGGACCAAAGCGACGCCATGACGCCACCATCAGCAGGCACAGCAGGAACAGACCGGGCACCATGCCCGTGTCGGAGGTCCAGCGTAGCGTCCGATGCTGCAGGATCGATTCTGCCGCGAGCGCCTGGAGAACCGGCCCAGAGGCGATGACGCCGTTCGGCACACTGACGCGGTCGCCGAGTTCGAGCGCCGTTGCCCCGACGATGACCTTCCTGTCTTTCAGTCCGGCGAGCGTGGCGGCGTCGCCGCGCAGGACGTCGACAAAGGACACGCGCGGGATCGAGGCCGCGCGGATGCCGAAATCGATCAGGAAGGGCGCGCTTCGATTGCTGTAGTGCCCGGCCAGAACCGCGGACATCGACGGCAGGAAGGCGTCGCCGATCCTCTCGCCGAACGGATATCGGCGAACGAGTCCGTCAGGCTCCACCGTGACGTTCACCAGTGCCGACCAGGCCTGGTCGGCGAACTGCCTCAGCGGGCGATTGACGTGAAGCCCGGCGCCGTTCGGCGCGGGCTGCTTGAACGAAGGCAGAATGGTCGAGCCGCCGGCCTCACGCAGGGCCTCCACGAACGCCTGGTCGGATGCTTCGTCGGACGGCGAACTGAAATCGACGTCGAAGGCGACATCCTGGACGCCCGCGCTCTCGAGCCGTTGCAACAGTTCGGCATGCAACCGCCGCGGCCAGGGCCATACGCCGATCCGGTCGATCGACGGCGCATCGATGCCGACAACGACGATGTTTCCGCTGGCTTCGCGCTGCTGCCAGCCGAAGCGCAAGTCCGTGAGCGCGTTGCGGAGCGCGCCGTGCCATCCCGTGGACAACACGACAGCCAGCGCGGTCACGACCAGAATATGCGGCCGATAGCCCTTCACCTTGTCCCCCTGCACGGCCGGCGCCAGGCCGGGCCGTGCTCCCCTCGACGACGCAATGGCCTCAGGCGCTAGTGCTTGCTGCGCCCGTAAGCGTTGCCCTGACCGTTGCTCCCGTTGCCGCCGCCATTGCCGTTGCCGTTACCATTGTTGCCTTTGCCGTTACCGGTGGCTCCGCTGTTGCCATTGCCCTGGCCGTTGCCATTGCCATTGCCGTTGCCGTTGCCGGAGTTGCCGGCATAGTCGCTCGACGATCCCGCCACCGCAGCAGCAACAGCGCCGCTCGATGACGCCGCGCTCGTCGCACCGACGCTAAGCGCGGCTGCGGTCTGACCGGCGGTATTTGAATTGGTCGTGGTAGTGGTCGTGCTCGCTCGCGTGTCGCTCCAGACGGTATCGGCGTTCGCGTTGGATGCGTTCCTCACCGCACCGGGAGGGACCGATGATCCACGCGCGAGCCCATGCGTGACCTTATGGAAGTTCACCTTGACTTCGCCGAGCGCGCCGGAGATCCGCACCGCGGACGGCCTGGAGGTCGATCCGCCGGCCGCCTTGTCGACGCGATTGAGCGCATGGAAGGCGCGGCCGTTCGAGGCGTCGCGCGGAGCGGACAGTCCCGATTTCGGCACCCGAATGGGCTCGATCGACGATGCGCGCGGCTTGCCCTGTTCGATCGGGTTGAAGCTGCCGGAGCCGCTCAGGCTGAGACCTGGCTTGCCATGCTCGAACGCCGTGGCCGCCTGGCCGGGCATCACCTGGGCGATCTGGCCGGTCCTGAAGTCGGAGACCTCGACCTGGCCCCGGAGCACGCCGACCCGGGTGCTGCCGGCATTCACGGTGACGCTGAACCGCGTTCCCTTGACGACGGCGGCAAGATAGGGCGTTTCGACCTCGAAATGCTTGACGTTGCGCTTCTCGACTTCGAGCAGGATCGAGCCCGCCTGCTGCAGGATCGTGGTCGAGAGCCCATCCTTCTTCTCGGCCGGTACTCCGACCACCGAATTTGGCGCGATCATAATCGTCTCTTCGCCGCGAACGAGCAGCACACGTCCGTTGCGTCCGGTGCGGATGGTGTCGCCGGGCTTGAGGGTCTCGTCCTGCTTCAGGGACGTTTGCTGGACGCCTTCGGTCGCGATCCAGACGTCGCCTGACGCCTTGCTGACCGACCAGATTCCGTCATCGGCGGCCGATGCGCTCGAGGCTGTTCCCAGTACCAGCGCCGCCAACAAAGCGCGCCGCATTCCAACGCTACCGAACATGATGGACTCCTCAGTCCGCTTTACAGCTGGCCCTGAGGCTTACCGGAAATGTTTCAAGATAGGATTAGCTGCCGCCCGGCTGCAAATGCGGCCGCATTAACCAAACGTTGACCATAAAAAACTATGAAAAATCATGTGGCTAACAATCCCTTTGCAGGTCGGTGGCAAGCTACCGTTGAACTCCGGTAGCAGGAGGAGGCCACTCCTACGACGACGGTATTTTCATACTTCTATAATACTTTTCTCGTTTACTTTTACAGGAATTTCGTACGCCTTCGCGCAACAGGCGAACCAGCCCGGCTTCGACCCCCGGCAGACCGAGAAGTATTTCGAGTCACAAACCGAGCAGGCCGGGCACACCCGCAGCTCCGTAAGACTACCGACACTCGCCCGACCCGAGACGGGCGCCGACACCAGGCCGCAATTCATCCTCCGCGGCATCGTCGTTCATGGCGCTCGAGCGATATCGCACGAGCGGATCGTCGCGGCCTACCAGGCCTATCTCGGCCGCATGGTTTCCCAAGCCGACCTCGCCACGATCGCCGGTGCGATCGGCGACGCCTATCGCGCCGCCGGCTTCCACCTGAGCCGGGCGATCGTGCCGCCGCAGGATATCCAGGATGGACACGTTCATATCCGGGTGATCGAGGGCAGCATCGTCGCGACCGAGTTGAAGGGCGACGGCGCCGAGCAGTTCGGCGTCCGGCCGATGCTCGATCCGGTCCTCGCCGAGCATCCGTCACGACTGGCAACGCTCGAACGCCAGCTGTATCTGATCAACGGCACGCCCGGCGTCCGGATCACCGACACCGCGCTCGAGGAAATCGGCGAGGCGAGCGGCCGGTTTCGCCTCGTCGTCTTCCTCAAGACCTGGCACATCTACACGTCGTTCGGCCTGGATAATCTCGGCTCTTCGTCGGTCGGCCCCTGGCAGACCTACGCGACGGGGGCGTTCAACTCCTACCTGCGACCGGGCGACACGTTGGGTCTCAATCTCTCCACCATCGCCAACGATCCGCGCGAGTTGGGCTTCGGTCGCCTGTTCTACGACACGCCCGTCGGGATCGACGGCGCCCGCATCGGCGTCGCCGCGGTCTACAGCGAGGCGCGGCCGGGCGACATCCGGCGCCTCTACAACGACGTGACGCGGACGGAGGCGATCGAACTCAAGGGCAGCATCGTGCCCCTGCAATCGCAATCGTCGACGCTCACGCTGACGGCCGCCGCAGCCTTCAGCAACGTGTCCGAGCGCGACGTATTCGGTCCGTGGTACAACGACCATATCAGGATCGCGAGCCTGACTTCGGACTACCGACTGCAGGATCGGTTCGGCGGCACCAACTACGTGACGTTGACCTACCGACAGGGACTCGACATCTTCGGCGCATCCCATTTCGGCGACGATTTCGTGTCGCGCGACGGCGCCGCGCCGAACTTCTCGGTCCTGAACTTCTGGTTCGCGCGCTACCAGACGCTGACCGACGCCTGGTCGGTGAAGATCTCCGCGGCCAGTCAGACGGCGTCCGGGCCGCTGTACACGTCGCAGCAATTCTATCTCGGCGGAGCGGCGTTCGGCCGCGGCTATGGCGCGGCCGAGATCAGCGGCGACAACGGGCTCGCCGGCTCGTTCGAACTGCGCTTCGACCAGCGGCTCAATTACCGCTACTGGAGCGGCTATCAGCTGTACGGCTTCACCGAGGCGGGCGCGGTCTGGAACGACGGTTATCGCCTGGGCGACGGCCTAGCGCTGACCTCGGCCGGCGCCGGCATTCGCCTGTTCCTGTGGGACGACCTGCAGGCCGATCTCGGCGTGGCCTTTCCGCTCAGCCACCGGGCGCCCGACAACTCGCGACGCGACGCGCGCTTCCTGTTCACTCTTTCGAGCGCGATGAAGCTCTGCCCGCAGCGCGGCACGGGTCGCTGCCTCTAGCTGACATTTGTACTGCGGTGCACACGCCGAAGACCGCCGATTCCCTGCGCCCGCTGCCGCAAGCTTTCCCAAATTTAATCCTGCCGGCCCCTCACGATCGCTCGACCGGCACGTTCCTCATCACCATGTTTTGTTAAAAGCAATCGGGATGAAGCGATGAAGAGGGCTTTTGCGATCCTGACTTTCCTTTGCGTCCTTGCCGCCGGCGAATACGTCGTGGTCAGCAAGTTCGCCATTCGTCACGAGACGCTGGGCTTCTTCGATGCCTCCCGTCAGCGTCCGATCTCGGTCGATCTCGCCGTCCGGCGCGATTACCAGGCCAAGGCCGATCTCGACCTCTGGAAACTTCCGGTCGCCGTCATCAGCAACGGCAACACGGTGCGCAACACCGAGTACTCGTTCCTCGCCAACGCGCTCGCCGCGCGCGGCTATCTCGTTGCCAGCATCCAGCAGGACCTGCCGAGCGATCCGCCCCTGATGACCGTCGTCGGCGCGCCCTATGTCGGCCGCCAGCAGGTCTACATGCGCTGCGAGGCCAACATCCTGTTCGTGCTGGGCAAGCTCAGGAAGCTGCAGCCGGAAGCCGACTACGACCACGTCACGCTGGTCGGCCACTCGAACGGCGGCGACGTCTCGATGTACGTGGCCAAGCAACATCCGGAGATGGTGTCGAAGGTGATCACGCTCGACAATCTGCGTGTGCCCTTCGTGCTCAGCGACCGCCTGAAGATCCTGTCGTTCCGTTCCAAGGACCCGAATTTCGTGACCGATCCCGGCGTGCTGCCGACGCCCGAACAGGCGAGGTCCCGCGGCATCGACATCATCAATACCGGAGCCCAGCACACCGAGCTGAGCGACCGCGGCCCCGATTCGGTGAAGGAAAAGATCCAGGCGACGCTCGATCGGTTCCTGCGCAGCACCGCGAGCAGCGCGCTGGCGCCGGCCGATACGACGAGCCCGATGATCATGAACCCCGCCGACTACTAACCAGGCCGCCTTGCGGCAGATCAAGGCGGCCTGTGGCCGGCCGCGCGAGAAAGATCGCCGTCAGGCGCCGGAGAAGCAATTGTCGCACTACGCCGAAAGCCTTAAGCTGCCCGTGGCGAGAGCGCCGGAATTCGTCCGTCGTGTCTGTCGCTCCGCCCGCAAGCTGGTCCGGTCGGTCGTCGCCCGCATCGATCTCTCGCAATTTCCGGGATCGTGCTGCGGCTGATCGCGGCCCGTTGCGGAACAGGTGGTTCAGGGAAGGCCAATGCGCGCGTATGTGAAGAGCTTTTCGGTTTTGCTTGCGCTGGCCGCAAGCGTATGCGGGTCGGCGGCGTTCGCCGCTGACGCCAATCACGGCGCCGATCTCGCCAAGCGCTGGTGCGCGGGTTGTCATGTCGTGACCAGCGATCAGAAGCAGGCCAGCGCCGACGTCCCGGCCTTTACGACGATTGCGCGCAAGCCCGACTTCAGCGCGGAGAAGCTCGCCTTCTTCCTGCTCGACCCGCATCCGAAGATGCCGAATTTTCCCTTGAGCCGAAGCGAAGCCGCCGACATCGCGGCCTATATCGGGTCGCTGCGTTAGCCTAGTTCGGGCGATGCGAGCCTGGCCGCAAATCAGGACTTGCCCTTCCCGGTCGGCATCAGGCTGCCGGTCATCTGGCGCATATGGTCGCCGGCGCTGGTGAACTGGCTCCTGAGGAATTCCGACTGGATGCGCATGGCTTCCTGAATATCGGTGGCGTGAACGAGCTTGCGCGCGTGCTCGAAGGCCGACTTCATGTTCTGCTCGGTGAAGGCAAGCGCCTGTTTGGAGACCTCCGAGCCGGTCCCCGGCACCGACGACATCGATTTGGTGGCCGCCTCGAAGAACAGACCGAATGCCTTTTCGGCCTGGTCGATCGTTTTCTCGGCCAGGTCACGCAATTCGGCCGGAACTTCGAGTTTGGGTTCGATCATGTCGGCGTCCTCCGTTTTCCGTGACTGAATATCACAATTCCCGGATGACGTCCTAGGCACACCGGCGCGCGACGGCGCCGCTCGGTCGTCTCCGTCCGCCAGCCCGACCCGCGGTCGTGCCGTTCGGTTCAGGACAGGGGGTGATCGGAAATCAGGTCTTCTGTCGCGAGATCCTCGACCAGCCTGATGACTTCGAAACGCTGGCGGGGTTCGAGTTTGAGAAAGGCTCGCAGAAGCCGCAGACTTTCGATCGTCTGCCTCGAGGGCGCTCCCAGCTTCAGGTGCAGTTCACCCGCGAAATTGACGTTCTTCATCTCGCACCTTATGACCAGGACAGCGCCCCGCGCCGACAAGCGGCTCGGCCTCAAACCGCTCGATCCACTCGACAGGTTGCAATTATGCCAAGGAACAACTCTTCCAGCAAGCCTCGGCTCCGAAGCGGAAATACTCTCTTCCCGTAATTCCCGGGAACGGGAATACGCGCGCTCCGCGGCCGGAAGCGGCGGCATTTTCGCCGCTTGCCGCCTTGATCGACGTCAATGCGATGCGGCGCGCTTTGCTTTCGAACATGAACAGACCAAAGTGATCGCGATGCAGACATATTATTTCGATTTGAAGGATGGCGTTCCCACCCGCGACCGGCGAGGCCTCCAGTTTTCCTCGCCGGCGGACGCCATCGCCCACAGCAAGGATCTCGCGCAACGCCTGCGCGCCGAGCGCCGCGTCCAGGACCGACGATTGACGATCAGCGTCCTCGACCAGTCGGGCACCGAGGTGCACCGCGAGCCGGTCTATCCGGATCACCCTGTCGAACGCCGATAGGTCCGGATCGAGAGCGGCGGCGTTGCTCCCCGGTGGCGTGAACCGCCCGGCGGCAGCATGCGACCAAGGCCCGTGCGATACGGCCACACGGATCACGGGCGCCATGGCTGACCTCTCTCGACGATCGGGGCGCGCGTCAGCACCAGAGGAAGATTGGATGATGTCTCGCTGCGATCTCGTCAAGGGCGCCGCGCTTGCCCTGCTCGCTTTTGTTTCCATACACGGCGCATCGGCGCAGGAGGCCAGGATGAACCTGTTCAAGATCGTCACCGTCAAGGACGAAATCGTGATCGGGCTCAGCGCCGAAGAACTCCAGGCGCTCGGCGGCAACGATGCCAGCGCGGTGGCCCATGCGCTCGCTCAGAAAGGCGACCTCACGGTGTGGCAGTACAATGTCCACCGCGGCACGGGCGGCGAGTTGCAGCAGACGCCGACCGCCAGGATCGGCTTGCTGGCCAATTCCTCGCTTCGAGTCGAGCCCTACGCAACACAGTACCAGATCGTCCCGCACCCATAGGCCGCAGCGACCAGGCGCCGACGCGCCCACCTTCAGCGCCTGGAGTCTCAGCGGCCCGAGTCCTGGGGCGGAGGTGCTGCTTCCGTGGCAAATCCGTAGATCAGCGCCAGCCGATCCAGGCATTCGTGCAGCCGCTTCGCGAAATAGTCGCGCCAGCGCTGGCTGCGCACGGCGCGGCGCTCGCCGATCTGGTCCATGGTGAGCCCGAGGACCAGCACATCGCGCACCAGCCCGGCGCCGTCGACGCCGAGCTCGCGCTCGATGCGATTCAGTCGCAGCACCGCCTCGCGCTGGCTCTCGGTCACGGCCTCGCGGGCTGGCACGCCATCGACATATTCCCGCGTCGGATCGACCGCCTGCGGCCCGCGCTCCGCCCGCTCCCAGTCGCTCTGGAAGGCGCGGCCGCCGCGGTACTGCGCCTCGTCGATCTGATGATGGGAATGCAGCCGCCCGAGCGGATCGTGGCGGATCGACCGCAGGGCCACGATCCTCTCTCCCGGATCGAGCGCCAGCGGGTTATCGACCTCGACTTGCGCCACTTCGACATTGAGCGGCAGGTCGTGCGACCGCCGGTCGTAGGTTTTCGTCAGCCGATCGGATTTGCTGCGCTTGACGCGTGCCACCTGGATACTCCTTGCGGAATCGGGGTTTTGAAACGGGCTGGTGTCGTCGCTCCGCGGTGCCGATCGGCTCGTCAGGCGACAAGCCTCAGCACGACGGGCCGTGCGGCCGGTCGTGGCGCCGTGTCGGGGCCGGTGGTGAGGCGACGATGTGGCGCGCAGTAGCTCGAGCCGGAGCACCGCGGATGGCCGCAGAAGGAAATGTCCTCCCCCTCCTTGTCGCCGCCATAGGGGTAGCGGCAGTCCTCCGGCCCGAGTTCCAGCAACGAAATCAGCCGCGGCCGGATGCCGACACAGCGCAATTTCACTGGTTTCGCCGGCACGAAGGCCGATTTGGGCGGCCGGACCGGGAGCGGCTGGGGCCACGGCCGGGTCGATCCGGGACTGCCGGGCAGGGACGGCGCGAGCGGCGGGCAGGCCGGCGGCGGGAGCACGCCAAGGCCCATCCGCCTAGCTCGACCAAGCACCGCGTTCCGCGTGTAAGTCGTTCCAAACCTGGCGTTAATCCGTCTTGCGATTTCCGAGAATGACATTCCCTTGGCGAAATAGTTGCACAGCGCGCCGGAGTGCTCCGGCGGCCAGGTACTGGGTTCCATCGTGTCTGCCTTGTTCTGCGCCACGGGCCATGCACGCCCGTGGCACATCGGACATTCCGATATTCCGAATCAAAAGTCAAGAGAAAATTCTGTATTTCGTAATTGCTTCATTTCAGAATTTCGGATTAGAAGGACGTAACCATGGCCAACCGAGGGAATCACCATGCTGGACGTTGCGATGATCGAACGGGGCCTGAAGCGGACGGGCAAGAGCAAGGGCGGCCTCGCCGAAGCCATGGGCGTGCGTCCGGGCGCGGTGTCGGAAATCCTCGGTGGCGAGCGCTTGGTCAAGGCCTCGGAAATTCTGCCCATCATGGAGTATCTCGAGCTCAATCTCGCGCCGATCATGGGTCGGGTCGGCGCCGGCGCCGTGATCGAGCCGGACTACGAGCAGGTTCCCCCCGAGGGGCTCGGCGACGTCGCCCTGCCCTTCCCGATCATGGAGGAGACCGTTGCTTTCGAGGTGATGGGCGATTCGATGCTGCCCAAATATGAGAGCGGCGACGTGATCGTCGTCTACAAGGACCAGCGCTATCCGCTGTCGAGCTTCTACGGCGAAGAGGCCGTGGTCCGGCTGAAGACCGGAGAGCGCTACCTGAAGACCATCGAACGGGGCAAGACCCCCTCCGTCGTCAACCTGACCAGCTTCAACGCCAAGCCGATCGTCGGCGTGAAGCTGGAATGGGTCGGCGAGATCTGCCTCAGCATGCCCAAGGGACAGCTCGAGCGCCTGCGCTCCAAGTCGGCCCGGGGCCGCAAGGGATCCAAGGGCAAGTAATTTGATCTGCGGCGGACTCCGAAGCCAATTTTCGATTCTCAGAATTTTGACCTTGACGGAATTCCGTTTATCGGAAATACTGCATCCTGCCTCGCGACGGCCGAGGCGGGATCGAGACACGTCTGATGCGGTATTTCGTCGTGATGATCGACTATGGACGGCGCGGCCGCGAGGCGATCGTCGATCCGGAAGTAACCCGGCGGCAGGTCGTTTCCCGCGTCGCTTCCGGTGAATACAGGAACGTCTGTTTCATTCATGAGATTGCGGACTCCTCGGTCGAGGACGTGACGGAGGACATCCTGGCCGAAGCCGCCCTCCCCGAGATCGAGCCCGACCGGATCGATATCCAGGCGCTCGACTTCGACCATGCCCGCGACCTGCGCAAGCATCAGGCGTAGCGGCGAACCGTTCGGCCTCCTGCGCCCGCGAAGCCGCCTCGCCCGGTTTGCAGCTTCTTCGTGCAACCGGCTATACCGGATCAAAAGAACGTCTGGAGGACGCGCATGAACCCGAACCCGCCGGCCCTGCCGCTGTCCGGCATTACCGTCGTCTCGCTCGAGCAGGCCATCGCCGCCCCGCTGGCCAGCCGGCATCTGGCGGACTGGGGCGCGCGCGTCATCAAGATCGAGCGGCCCGACAAGGGCGATTTTTGCCGGCATTACGACTACGTGATGAACGGCATGTCGAGCCAGTTCGCCTGGACCAACCGTTCCAAGGAAAGTCTTGCGATCGACGTCAAGAGCGCGAAAGGCCAGCGTGCAATCGCGGCCATTCTGCCCCACACCGACATCTTTATCCAGAACCTGGCGCCCGGCGCGGCGAAGCGGCTCGGCCTGGACGCAGCCACGCTGGTCGGACGCTTCCCGCGCCTGATCGCCTGCGACGTGTCCGGCTACGGTACCGGCGGTCCCTACGGCCGAAAAAAGGCCTACGATCTGCTGGTGCAGTGCGAGGCCGGATTCCTGTCGATCAACGGCACGGAGGAGCAGCCTGCGAAATGCGGCCTTGCCGTCGCGGACACCGCGACGGGAATGTACGTCGCCAACGGCGCGCTGATGGCGCTGTTCAATCGCGAGCGCACCGGCAAGGGAATGGCGTTCGAGGTTTCGCTGTTCGATTCCATGACGGAATGGATGAGCTATCCGGCCTACTACACCGCAGGTGCCGGCAAGCCGCTCCGCCGCACCGGCACGCGCCACGCCACGATCGCACCCTATGGTCCCTTTCGCACCGGCGACGGCGTCGTCTTTTTCGGTATCCAGAACGAACGGGAATGGCTCGCGCTCTGCGAACAGGTGCTGGGGGATGCACCGCTCGCCGGCGATCCGCGCTTCCACACCAATCCGCAACGCATGCAGAATCGCGATGAGCTCGAAGCCCTGATCGAGCAGAGGTTTGCAAGATTCTCCGCCGCCGAACTCCTCGATCGTCTCGAAGCCGCGTCGATTGCCAACGCCGGCATGAACGATGTCGAGGCCTTCCTCAGGCATCCGCAGCTTCATGCCCGCGACCGCATCGGCAAGGTGGGGTCGCCCAACGGACCGCTGATGAGCTTTCTGCCGGCGATCACCATTCCCGGCGTCCAGCCGGTCATGGGCGACATACCCGCCGTCGGTCAGCATACCGAGGCGATCCTCGCCGAATTCGGTCTCCTCGACACGCCGAAGGAAGCATCGAGGGGATGACCGTGCAGCGCCTGACCCGCACCTATCTCGCCGTACCTGCGCATCGTACGCGCCACGTGCAGAACGCCGCTGCCTCCAGCGCCGATGCGGTCTTTCTGGATCTCGAGGATGCCGTCCCGGCTGCGGAGAAAGCCTCTGCGCTCGAAGCGGCGGTGATTGCACTGACGACGCTGGATTGGGGCCGCAAGACCGTCGCAGTCCGATTGAACGCCTTCGACAGCCCCTCGATCGGGCAGGAGATCGAGCGCCTGGGTTCGCTCGCACGGCTCGACGCCGTCATCATCCCGAAGGCCGAGCAGGCGAGCGATGTCGTGGAGACCGGCCGCTGCATGGCGGCCGCCGCCGGCGGGCGCGATGCGCCGGTCGAGATGGAGCTCCTGATCGAGACCGCGCGCGGGATCGTGAATGTCGAGGCGCTGGCGGCCCTTCCCTCCGTGACTGCGCTGCATTTTGGCGTCGGCGATTTTGCGGCTTCGATCGGCGCCCGCAGCACCGAGATCGGCGCCTCGCCTGCAGGCTACACGCTCGTCGGCGGCGCGGCCGAAGGCCATCGGGAAACGCCGCTCGATCTCTTCGCCTACCCGATGATGCGGCTTCTGGTCGCTGCGCGCGCCTTCGGCCTGCGCGCAATCGACGGGCCTTGCGGAGCATTCCGCGATCCCGTCATGACCGCGGCGTCGGCCGCGAAGGCCGCGGCGATGGGCTTTGACGGCAAGCAGGTGATCCATCCGAGCCAGATCGAGCCGACGCGCGATGCGTTCGTCCCCAGCGCGGACGAGCTTGCCTACGCCGAGCGGGTGATGGCCGCTCTCGAGGAGGCAGAACGAAACGGCCAGGCCGCGGTCACGGTCGATGGCAAGATGGTCGACACCGCCAACATCCGAATGATCAGGCGGCTCTTGAGCTTCAGGCAGCCGTAATCCGACACGGTCGACGCCCGCTCGGAAGCGGACGTCGACGCGCTTGCCTTCGTCACACCGTCAGCACGGTCGATCCGGTGGTCTTGCGCGCGGCGAGGTCGGCATGCGCCTTCGCCGCATCCTTCAGTGCATAGGTCTGATGCACCTCGATCTTGACCGCGCCGGATTTCACCACGGCGAACAGCTCGCCCGCCATCGCCACCAGGTTTTCGCGCTTGGCGGCGTAGGTGAACAGCGTCGGGCGCGTGACGTAGAGCGAGCCCTTCTGCGCGAGCAGGCCGAGATTGAGCGGCTCGACGGCACCCGACGACTGGCCGAACAGCGCGGCGACGCCGAGCGGCGCGAGGCAATCCAGCGATTTCAGGAACGTGTCCTTGCCGACGGAATCGTAGACCACCGGCACCTTCTTGCCGCCCGTGATCTCGTCGACGCGCTTCACGAAATCCTCGCGGGTGTAGATGATGACATGGTCGCAGCCGTGCGCCCTGGCGAGCTTCGCCTTCTCGTCGTTGCTGACGGTGCCGATCACGGTTGCGCCGAGATGCTTGGCCCACTGGCTCAGGATCAGTCCGACGCCGCCGGCCGCCGCATGCAGCAGGATGGTGTCGCCGGCCTTCACCCGGTAGGTCTGACGGATCAGGTACTGCGTCGTCAGTCCCTTGAGCATCATCGCGGCTGCGGTCTTGTCGTCGATGCCGTCGGGCAGCTTCAGCAGGCGATCGGCGGGAATGAGCCGCACCTCGGAATATGCGCCGAGCGGAGAGGCGCCGTAGGCTACGCGGTCGCCCGGCTTCAGGTCGGTGACACCGGGCCCGACCTCCTCGACGATCCCGGCGGCTTCGCTGCCGAGCCCGCTCGGCAACTGCGCCGGATAGAGCCCGGAGCGATTGTAGATATCGACGAAGTTGAGGCCGACCGCGGTATGGCGGATGCGCGCCTCGCCGGGCCCGGGCTTGCCGACTTCGACCTGCTCCCAGACCAGGACTTCCGGACCGCCGGTCTTGTGAAAACGTATGGCATGCGTCATGGGCGTTGCTCCCTTATTGTTCGGATTGGCGCGGTGGCGAGAGGGGTTGCGGATCGTAGCTCAGTAGATGCCGACATCAAGCGGCGTTTCCTCGGCAATTTTGTTGAGACGGGCGGCATAGGCCGAAAGCAGCTCAGTCCGTTGCGCCTCGTCCAGCCGAACCGGGCCGTACACGATCTGCGGCGCGAGCACGTCGAAGCCGACGAACTGCAACATGCCGCGATGGATCGGCCGCAGGATGGCATCGAGGTCGCCATTGAAGGCGCCCTTCGGATAGGCCTGCTGCGGACCGCCGGTGGTCAGCGACAGCATCGCGCGCTTGCCCTTGAAGACGCCGTTGGCATAGAGCCGCTCGCCGCCATAGGTTCGCCCCATGGCAAAGACCCGGTCGACCCAGCCCTTGAGCATGCCGGGAAGGCCGAACCACCACAGCGGAAACTGCCAGATCATCAGGTCGCACCATTCGAGCTTCGTGATCTCGCGCTCGAGGTCGTCGGCGAAGCCGTAGGTCTCGGTAGCGTGAAGCTCCTCGAGTTGCTGCTTGAAGTAGTCGGGGTTCTTCAGCGTCAGGAAGTTGTGCCGGCCGGACACCGGATTGAATTGCATGGTGTAGAGATCGGATGTCGCAACTTCATGCCCGGCCGCACCAAGCGTCTCGACCGCGGTCTCAAACATCGCACCATTGAAACTCTTCTGCTCGGGATGGGCGAAGACGATCAGAGCCTTCATGGTGCAATTCCGCCGGCGTCGAAACAGGTGTTCGTTTGCCGCTACCCTACACATCGCTGACATGAATGTCACAGCGTTCGGCAAATAGGGCCGTTCCTCGTCTGTTCGAAAGAAGCGATGACGGTGCCCGGACGGGAAAAGGTAGATCACGATCCGGCTCCTCCGCGCCGACGTTCCGCCCTGCGTGTCAGGCGCCCTTGACCTCCCGGAAATGCGGACCAGACGAGGCTTGTTCTTTGCCGCCAAGGGGGGCAGAACAGCTATCGAACACGACCATCGGGAGCGCCCCTTCGTGGCAGATCAGAAGGCCTCGACCTCGATCGAGGCAGTGGAGAGCGGCCTCGCCGCGCAGGGCTACATCGCGAGCCGGCAGATCGCGACCGCCGTCTATTTGTCGCAGCAGATCGAGAAGCCGATCCTGGTCGAGGGCCCGGCGGGCGTCGGCAAGACCGAGCTTGCCAAGGCGATCGCCGCCTGGCGCGGCATGAAGATGATCCGCCTGCAATGCTACGAGGGCCTGGACGAGGCCAAGGCGCTCTACGAGTGGAAATACGCCAAGCAGCTCCTCTACACCCAGATCCTCAAGGACAAGCTCGGCGAGGTGCTCGGCGGCGCTCAGACGCTGCATGCAGCACTCGGTCAGCTCCATGATTTCGGCGACGTGTTCTTCTCCAAGGAATTCGTCGAGCCGCGTCCGCTGCTGCAGGCGCTGGAGCAGCCCGGCGGCTGCGTGCTGCTGGTCGACGAGATCGACAAGTCGGATGCCGAGTTCGAATCCCTGCTCCTCGAAATCCTGTCCGACTTCCAAATCACCATTCCCGAGCTCGGCACCGTTTCCGCCATCACGCCGCCGACCGTGATCCTGACCTCCAACAGCGAGCGCGACCTCGGCGACGCCCTGAAGCGGCGCTGCCTGCACCTGCATATCGGCTTCCCCGAGCAGCGGCTGGAGGAACGCATCGTCGAGAGCCGCGTGCCCGGCATCTCGCAGATGCTGCGTCGGCAGATGGTCGGCTTCATCCACGAGCTGCGCACGCTCGACCTGAAGAAGCTGCCGTCGGTCAGCGAGACCATCGACTGGGCGCGCGTGCTGGTGCTCCTGCAGGCGGGCGAGCTCGACACCGAGATCGTCAAGGACACGCTCAACGTGCTCCTGAAATACGAGGCCGACATCGAGGCGGCGCAGCCGCACGTCTCGACCTTCATCGCCAGGGCGGCACGGCACAACGTGTTCGGGTAAGCCCGATGCGCGAGAACCTGCATCGCTTCTTTCGGGCGGCGCGGGGCGCGGGCGTCCGGGTCTCGCCCGCCGAAAGCATCGATGCGATGCGCGCGGTGGCCAAGGTCGGCTTCGGCGACCGCGGCATCCTGCGCGACACACTGCTGCTGACGCTTGCCAAGACGCAGGACGAAAAGCTCGCGCTCGCCGACACGTTCGAGCTGTTCTTCAGCCCGCCGGAGCCGAAGCAGGAACAGCTCGAGGCCGACGACGGCCGCGATCCGCAGGACGCCGATCGCGGCGCCGAACCCGACGCCGCCAACGATTCCGGCGGCAGCCAGTCGGCCGAGGGCCTGGGTCCACTGGCGCAGATGCTGCTGTCACAGGATCGTAATGCGATCGCGGCCGCGATCGCCGGTGCCGCCAACGCTGCCTCGCTGTCCGACATCCGCTACTCGACCCAGCGCGGCATCTTCTCCAGCCGCATCCTCGATGCCATGGGCCTGCAGCGGCTGCGCGACGACCTCGACGACTTGACCGCGACCAATCCCTCGCTCGCCGAACGGCTGCGCGCCGCCCTCGACGGCCTGCGCGAGGCGGTCCGCGATACCGTCAATCAGGGGCTCGCGCTCTACGCGCGCGAGGAGGCCGAGAATCTGCGCAACGAGATCCTGCGCAACGCGCCGCTCGCCCGCATCGAGCCGCGCCAGGTCGAGCAGATGCGCGCACTGATCCGCCAGATCGCGCGGCGCCTGCGCGAGCGCTACTCCAAGCCGCGCAAGCGCCAGCGCCGCGGCCATCTCGACGTCCGCCGCACGCTCCGCCGCAATGCCGCCTGGGGCAGCGTGCCATTCCTCACCGCCTGGAAGCGCAAGCATCGCGACCGGCCGAAGATCGTCGCGCTTTGCGACGTCTCCGGCTCGGTCGCAAAAGTCTCCGACTTCTTCCTGCTCCTGATCCACTCCCTGCACGAGGTGGTCGACGACGTCCGCTCCTTCGCCTTTTCCTCGCACCTGATCGAGGTCAGCGCCATCCTGGAATCCAAGTCGCCCGAGGCCGCGATGGCCGAGATCATGAGCAAGGTCGGCTTCGGCTCGTCCGACTACGGCTCCTCGCTCGACGATTTCGAGCACGAGTTCATGAGCACGCTGACGCCGCAGACGACCGTGATCGTGCTGGGCGATGCCCGCAGCAACAATCTCGATCCCCGCGCCGACATCCTGCGCCGCATCTCCGAGCGGTCGAAGCGGCTGGTCTGGCTCAACCCGGAAGGACGCATGACCTGGGGCTTTGGCGATTCGGAGATGCCGCGCTACGCGACGTTCTGCAGCGTGGTGCGCCAGTGCGCCACCGCCCAGCAGCTCGAGCGAGCGGTCTCCGACATCGTGGCGACGTATCAGTAGGCGGCAGGCGTCTCGCCCGCGGCTGCGTGCCGATTGGCGGAAGCAAGATTGCACTCCCTGAAATGATGGGCGATCTCGTCGAGCGCGCACTGTTCCCACTCCTCG
>NZ_JAGWUA010000046.1 GCF_028868675.1 Bradyrhizobium sp. | reverse complement strand
CAATATGACTTTTGCATCAGAACCTCCAGCGTGCCTGATCCGTAAGGAGCAAGCCTAGTCCCGCGCCTCGAGCAGGCGCAAGCCACCATAGACCGCGGGCCGCGACCGAACTGTGTCCGAGGTCACATATTGCGCCGCTACGGTGGCGCCATGCTGCGACGGATCGACCGCGTTGCGGCCCGCCGGCACCAGGCGGAGGCCGATACGTCCGCCGCCTCACGGGAACACCGGGGCCGGACGGACATTGCAGCTTCAACCGTCTTCAAGAGGAGATCGACATGCGCAAGACCATCCCGCTTCTGGCTTCTCTCGCCACCCTCGCCGCCGTGACGTTCCCGGCGCAGGCCCAGGCCGCCGACCGATATTGCCTGCAAGGCCGCATCTGGGGCTATCCCGGCAATTGCCAGTTCGCCACCTACCAGCAATGCGCCGCCAGCGCCTCCGGCACCGACGCCTATTGCGGCCTCAATCCGCGCTATTCGTTCCCGCAGCGGCGGCGGCCTTACTAAAGCGCGATGAGATTGGGATGAATCGTCATCGCGCTTTAGCTTATTGTTTGAGCATGATCTTTTCGGAAAACCGCTACACACTTTTCCGGATCATGCTCTAACTAACCGCCGAGGCCGGCGTCCCTCAGCCGTTCGGCGAACCACGCGCTCAGCGGCCGGTCGAGCGCGCCGCCGACATAGACCTCGGAGGTCGCCACGTTCCTGCTGGCGAGAACGAGCAGCACGCCGATCCAGTACGCAAACCACACGTGCGGATCGGTGAGCGCCCTGAGCTTCTGCTGCTCGTGCGCGATCGGGGTGTGATTGGTCGCCTTGCGGATCTCGACGGAGAGCAGATTGTCCGGGATCTCGCGCCGGTGCACGACGACGTCGGGATAGATCGACTTGCCCAGATGATCGTCGGTCGAGACGATGGTGCCGTGCGGCAGGCGCAGCGTGCGCTCGCCGAGCCGGTCGTAGTCGCAGTCCACCGTCCAGCCGGGGAACCGCCGTTCCAGATGCACGGCGAAGCGATGCGTGATCGCGCGCTCGCCGAGGTCCTCGTCGAACAGGAAGGCTTCCTGCGCGTAGAAATCACGGAGCGCCGCCACCACCCTGTCCAGCTCGGTCTGCATCCCGCCTCCCGGCCCCGGCGCGCCTGTTGGGCCTCGTCCTACATCTGGACTTCGATCAGCCGCGGCCCCGGCTCGGCGACCGCTTCGGCGAGCGCCGCGTTGAACTCGTCGGCCGTCGTCACCGCGCGGCCCGGCACGCCCATGCCGCGCGCCAGCGCCACGAAATCGATGGTCGGGCGGTCGATCTTGAGCATGTCGAGGGCGCGCTGGCCCGGCTCGCCGGCGCCGACGCCGTCGAACTCGCCGCGCAGGATCTGGTAGATGCGGTTGGCGAACACGATGGTGACGACGTCGAGGTTCTCGCGCGCCTGCGTCCACAGCGACTGGATCGTGTACATCGCGCTGCCGTCGCCGACCATGCAGAACACCTTGCGGTCCGGACAGGCGACCGCGGCCCCTGTTGCGACCGGCGTCGAGAAGCCGATCGAGCCGCCCATGTTCTGCAGCCAGTCGTGGGGCTTCGCCGCCGCCGTCGGCGGGAAGAAGCCGCGCCCGGTGGTGATGGATTCGTCGACCACGATCGCATTCTCGGGGATCGCGCACGCGATCGCCTGCGCGATGCTCGCGTGGTTGAGCGCGCCGGTCGGTTTGTTCAATTCCTGCAGCTTCTGCGGCTTGACGTCGTGGACGGTCGCATGCAGCGCGCCGGACAGCGCCTCCAGCGCCGCGACCGAGTTCTCGCCCCAGGCGGTCATGCGATGGACCTCGCAGCCCTCGGGCTTCAACAGGCTCGGCTTGTTCGGATAGGCGAAGAAGGCCACGGGATCGTTGGCCTCGACCAGCACGATGTGACGAAAATCCTTCAGGATCGGCAGCGCCTGCTCGATCACGTAGGGGATGCGGTCGATCGAGTAGCGCCCCGCCCCGCGCGCCATGCGCGGATGATAGGTCTGGCCCATCACCCTGCAGCCGGTCTTGCCGGCAACGCGCTGCGCCAGCGCGAGGCCCTCGGCCGTCAGCGCGGCGCCGGTGATCAGGAGCAGCGTGTGCTCGCCATCGGCGCGCAGGATCCTGGCCGCGGTCTCGACCGCCTGCGGCGAATAGCTCGGACGCTGCCGTTCGAGCTGCACCTCGGCGACGCCGTCGGCCTCGTTCCAGGCGGTGTCGGCCGGCAGGATCAAGGTCGCGATCTGCGGCGGCGAGCTCTTCGCGGCGGCGATCGCCGCGGCGCCGTCGGCGGCGACCGACCTGGCGTCCGGCGAGGTGCGCACCCAGGCCGACATCGGCCGCGCTAGGCCTTCGATGTCGGAGGTGAGCGGCGCATTGTAGCCGATGTGGTAGCCCGCATGCTGGCCGACGATGTTGACGATGCCCGAATGCGCCTTCTTGGCGTTGTGCAGGTTGGCAAGGCCGTTGGCGAGGCCGGGACCGAGATGCAAGAGCGTCGAGGCCGGCGTGCCCTTCATGCGGAAATAGCCGTCGGCCGCCCCCGTCACCACGCCCTCGAACAGGCCGAGCACGCAGCGCATGCCCGGAACGCGGTCGAGCGCCGCGACGAAATGCATCTCGGAGGTGCCGGGATTGGTGAAACAGACGTCGACCCCGCCTGCGACAAGCGTCCGCACCAGACTTTCCGCTCCATTCATCGTTTGCGCTCCCGTGGCCTTTGCGTTCCCTGACGATCCGCTTCCGATCAATCATTGTTCGCCGCTTTCGTCAAAGGAATACCGGGCATTGCAGCCCTGCCCGGCGGCGCGATCGGGCGTCCTGGCTGACACGGCTTTGACGATGGACGCGGTTGCGCGTTGCCGGGGAATGGCGCGCTCACGGCCCCGTGGGTTGCGAAAGGCGGGCGAATATGGCCTGTGGTTTCCGTTCACACGATTCTCTGCTGGGGGGAAAGCATGATCCGGTCCTTTGCCGCGCCGATTGCCGCCATCGCACTCCTGGTGGCCGGCGCCGGCGGCGCATCCGCGGAATTCTTCGACTCGCGCGAGGTCATGGGCGGCGGGCCGAACTTCTACCGCGGCGGTGCGAGCCCGATCCCGCGCACCACCGTCATGTACCCGACCACCTACACGCCGGGCACGATCGTCATCAACACCGGCGAGCGGCGGCTCTATCTCGTGCTGCAAAACGGCCAGGCGCTGCGCTACGGCATCGGGGTGGGGCGCGACGGCTTCCGCTGGGGCGGCGTGCACCGCATCTCCGCCAAGAAGGAGTGGCCCGACTGGACGCCGCCCTCGCAGATGTTGGCGCGGCGGCCGGACCTGCCGCGCCACATGCGTGGCGGCATCGAAAATCCGCTCGGGGCGCGCGCGATGTATCTGGGATCGACGCTCTACCGCATCCACGGCTCCAACGAGCCCGAAACGATCGGCCAGGCGGTGTCGTCCGGCTGCTTCCGCATGACCAATGACGACGTCACCGATCTCTACAACCGCGTGTCGGTCGGAACCACGGTGGTGGTGCTGAACAACAAATAGGAGCCGGGTCGGCGGGAACCCGGCGGGGCTTGTGTCAGCTTACGGTTTGCGGCAGCGTTCGATGGCAATGGACGCATCTCGTCGGTTTCCGCCCCCCACGCGCCTCGCGCTGCTGGCGCTGGCGGTGCTCGGCTTGGCCGGCGAGGTCTGTGCCAATGCCGCAGCCGGCGAGCTGCCGGCGATCGCCTCGCGCCAGCGCACCGAGCGGAAGACTTTTTCCGACGGCGAGATCGTCGAAGGCTTCTTCAAGACGGCGTTCGGCGCCGAATACCACCTCGCCGGCCGCGTCGACCGCATCCGCAAGTTCGACGCCCCGGTGCGCGTGTTTACCGAGAGCGACGGCCGCGCCGACCGCAAGGCGCAACTCGCCAAGGTGGTGGCCGACATCGCCGCCCGCGTCCGGCATCTCGACATCGCCATGACCGAGAATGCCGAGGGAGCCAACGTCCGCGTCAAGCTGGTGCGCGACCGCGATCTCTACCGCACCATCGCGGCGTTCTACGGCCGCGACAAGGCCCGCGAGATCCGCACCTCGCTCGATCCGCAATGCCTGTCCGGCTTCCGCAAGAACGAGAAGTTCGAGATCGAGCATTCCGACGTCATCCTCACCATCGACAACGGCGACTTCACCTTCCTCGACTGCGCCTATGAGGAGCTGCTGCAGTCGCTCGGGCCGATCAACGACACCGCGAGCGTGCCCTGGACCATGTTCAACGACAACGTGTCGATGGGCTATTTCGACGTCTACGACCAGTACATCCTCAACGTGCTCTACGATCCCCGCATCCGGCCGGGCATGACGGTGCAGGAGGTCAAGGCCGTGCTGCCCGAGGTGCTCGCCGACGTGCGGGCGTGGGTGAAGCAGGTGAACAGGCTGGGGGAGTAGGCACCCTTCTCAGTCATTGCGAGGAGCGAAGCGACGAAGCAATCCAGACTGCTTCCGCGGAGGGATTCTGGATTGCTTCGCTTCGCTCGCAATGACGGGCGCGGAGGCATTTCGACTCGCGCTTCGACAACGGACTCGCGTCCACCGCCGCCTCACACCGTAAATATCCGTCCAGGATTGAGGATGCCGTGCGGGTCCAGCGCGCGCTTCAGCGTGCGCATGGTCTCGATCTCCTCCGCGGTGCGGCTGAGCTCCAGGTACGGCCGCTTGAGCAGGCCGATGCCGTGCTCGGCCGAGATGGAGCCCGAGAAATCGCCGGTGATGCCGTAGACGAGCTTCGAGACCTCCTCGGTACGGTCCACCGTCGGCGGATATTTGGCGTTGACGTGCAGATTGCCGTCGCCGGCGTGGCCGAACACGATCGCGTAGGCGTCCTTGTCGAGCTTCTTCAGGCCGTCGTTGACGGCCTTCGCGAACGCCTCCATCCGGTCGATGGCGAGGCTGACGTCGAAGCCGACGCCGGCCGGCCCGAGCGCACGGCCGAGTTCGACGGAGGAATCGCGGATCTTCCAGATCGCAGCTGCGGCCGCACCCGAGCTCGCGATCGTCGCGTCGAGGATGATGCCGTCCTCCAGCGCGCCCGCCAGCATCTTCTCCATGTCGTCCCGGATCCGTCCGGCGTCGCTGCCGGAGGATTCGATGAGGACATAGAACGGATGATTCGCCGGCAGCGGCGCGGCCACGCCCTTCACGAGCTCGGTGGTGAGGCGGTAATATTCGTTCCACATCACCTCGAACGCGGTGAGGTCGCCGCCGAGCCGCGTCCGCGCGAGGTCGAGCAGCGCGCGAACCTCGTCGAAGCTCGCCAGCGCGCACAGCGCCACCTGCTGCTCGGCCGGCGCCGGAAAAATCCGCAGCGCCGCGCGCGTGATCACGCCGAGCGTGCCCTCGGTGCCGACGAAGAGCTGCTTGAGGTCGATGCCGGTGTTGTTCTTGATGTATTTGCGCACGCCCCTCAGGACGGTGCCGTCGGCGAGCACGGCCTCGAGCCCGAGCACGAGATCGCGCGTCATGCCGTAGCGGATCACGCGGTTGCCGCCGGCATTGGTCGAGATGTTGCCGCCGATCGTGCAGCTTCCCCGGGCGCCGAGATCGAGCGGGAACATGAAGCCGTCCTGCCCGACGCGCTCCTGCAGGCGCTGCAGGGGAACGCCGGTCTGCGCGATGACGACGCCGCCGCCGGTGTCGACCTCCTCGATCGCGTTCATCCGTTCCGTCGATAGCACGATCTCGCCGGCTTGCGGCAAGGTGGCGCGCACCAGCCCGGTCATGCCGCCCTGCGTCGTCACGGGCACGCGCGCGGCGTGGCACAGCTTCAGGAGCTTCGACACATCCTCGGTGGCACGCGGCCGTACCACCGCCAGCGGCGGGGCGACCGGCACGCCCGCCATGTCGGTATGATAGCGCGGCTCGATGCCGGCGCCGGTCAAGACCGTCGTCGCATCGAACGCCGCACTGAGATCGTCGAGGAAGGAAGGCACGAAAATGGACTCCGTTGGCTGGACGGCGCCCATCGAAATCATCGGACGCCCCGAGTCAAGGCGTCGTCCCGCCGCCATGCCATGCGGGATCGCCGACGGGTCGCCACCCGGGCGACCCGTCGGCGCGCGACCGGTTCAGTTGGTCGTGAATTCGTCGGTCAGGATCGGCCCGAACAGCACCCAGCGCTGGCCGTCGAACTTCATCATCTGGAACTGCTTGTTGATGCGCCAGTCGTCCGGCGTGGTCGAGGTCGACATGCCCGGCAGCGCGAGATCGGCAACGTAGCCCTTGATGTTGGTCGCCTGCTTCATGATGTTGGCGCGCGTGAGATCGTCGCCGCATTGCTTGAGGATCTGCACGAGCAGCGCCGCGGTCGAGTAGCCGTAGGTCGCAATGCCGCTGTTGGCGTCCTCGGCCGGGGCATACTTCGCCATGAAGGCCTTGTAGCGCTTCATGCCCTCGTCCTGGGCCCATTGCGGATCCAGCGGGTCCTTGCCGTAATTGACCGAGATGATGCCCTTGGCGTTCTCGAGCCCGGCCGGGACCAGCGTCTGGCTGACCGGCGTCGCGTTGATGTCGAGAATGTGCACCGGCTTCCAGCCGAGCTCGGCGGCCTTCTTGATCGCCTGCGCGCCGAATTTCGGCGTGGTGATGTCGTAGAAGAGGTCGGCGCCGGACGATTTCAGCGTCACCATCTGCGAATCCACCGTCGGGTCGGACAATTCGTAGGAGGCCTCCTTGACGATCATGTTGGCCTTGGCCCCGAGCGCGTCCTTCAGGCCCTTGACGTAATCCTTTCCGAGATCGTCGTTCTGGTAGAGGATGGCGATCTTCGCGTTCGGATGGTTGGCGAGAATGTATTTTGCGTAGATGTGCGCTTCCGACTGGTAGTTGGGGTTGAAGGCGATCGTCCAGGGGAAATTCTTCGGATCGGTGAAGCGCGTCGCGCCGGTCGAGGCCAGGAGCTGCGGTACTTTCTTGTCGTTCAGATATTTCTGCACCGCCGCATTCGGCGGCGTGCCGATGATCTGGAAGGTGGTCAGCACCTCGTCGCCCTCGACGAGCTTGCGCACCTGCTCGACCGTCTTCGGCGGGCTGTAGGCGTCGTCGTACTGGATCAGGTTGATCTTGCGTCCGTTGACGCCGCCCTGCTCGTTGATCATGCGGATATAGGCCGCCTGCACCTTGCCGATGCCACCATAGGCCGACGCCGGCCCGCTCAGCGGAATGGTCTGACCGACCTTGATCTCGGTATCGCTCGCCCCGGTGTCGTATTTCTTCTGTGCGAACGAAGGCGTTGCGAACGTCGCACCCAGCACCACGACGGCAGCAGCCGTCAACCTGAACAGGCTCATGCATCTCTCCCTAAGCGGTCGTTATCTGTCGCCGCACTGTTGTTGGTGCGCCGATACTAGGAACTGCGCGCCGAAACGTACAGAGGAAGATTCCCCCGCGACCAACCATCGGGCCGGGACTGACGGCCCGGCCGACTTCCGCAGCCGATCTCGCTTCAAGTGACAAAACTCGCCCTTGCCCCCGCGCCCACAACCGGGTGTAATCCGCCCCAAATACCGCAGCGCAGAATTCAACAACAACGCGCGCGACGAGAGGGAGAGCCGGCCATGCATGGGACCATCGACAGTCCGGGCAATCTCGACGCGCTGCGCGAGCGCGCCGCATCGCTGCCGCTGGAGCAGTTCGATCCCGGCGACCCCGAATTGTTCAGGACCGACACGTTCTGGCCCTATTTCGACCGGCTGCGCCGCGAAGACCCCGTGCACTACTGCAAGGACAGCATGTTCGGGCCGTACTGGTCGGTGACCCGGTACGACGACATCATGGACATCGAGACCAATCACGCGGTGTTCTCCTCGGCCTCGGCGCTCGGCGGCATCACCATCCGCGATATCGATCCGGACCTGCGCCGCGAAAGCTTCATCTCCATGGACCCGCCGCGCCACAGCGCGCAGCGCAAGACCGTGGCGCCGATGTTCACGCCGACGCATCTGGACGAGCTCGCGATCAACATCCGCAAGCGCTCGGCCGAGTGCCTGGACGATCTGCCGCGCGGCGAGACGTTCGACTGGGTCGACCGCGTCTCGATCGAATTGACCACGCAGATGCTGGCCGTGCTGTTCGATTTCCCCTGGGAGGACCGCCGCAAGCTGACGCGCTGGTCGGACGTCGCCACCACGATCCCCGGCCCCGACGGCCTCGTCGCCACCGAGGACGAGCGGATGGCGGAGCTGGCGGAATGCGCAGAGTATTTCTCGAGGCTGTGGCAGGAGCGCATCAACCAGCCGCCGAAGAGCGACCTCCTGTCGATGATGGCGCACAGCGAGGCGACGCGCGACATGGACGCCAGGAATTTCCTCGGCAACCTCATCCTGCTGATCGTCGGCGGCAACGACACCACCCGCAACACCATGTCGGGCTCGATCTATGCGCTGAGCCAAAACCCCGACCAGTACAGGAAGCTGCGCGAGAACCCCGCGCTGATCGACAGCTTCGTGCCGGAGGTGATCCGCTGGCAGACCCCGCTCGCCCACATGCGTCGCACCGCGCTGTCCGATTTCGAGTTCCGTGGGCGTCGGATCCGGAAGGGCGACAAGGTCGTGATGTGGTACGTCTCGGGCAACCGCGACGAGGCGGCGATCGAGAGGCCCTACGACTTCATCATCGATCGCGCCCGTCCCCGCACGCATTTGTCCTTCGGCTTCGGCATCCACCGCTGCGTCGGCCTGCGCCTCGCCGAGCTGCAGCTGAAGATCATCTGGGAAGAGATCCTGAAGAGGTTCGACCGGATCGACGTGGTCGGCGAGCCGAAACGGGTCTATTCGAGCTTCGTGAAGGGCTACGAGACGCTGCCGGTCAGGATTGCGGCTTAGTGCGTGATGGACGCCAACGGACTCGCGGAGAGTCCCCCTCACCCGGCGCTTCGCGCCGACCTCTCCCCGCAAGCGGGGCGAGGTGAACAGAAACACTGGAGCAATCACCCATGAACATCCAGACTCCGGTCGAGACGGACAAGGCCGAACGGCTGCAGCGGGCGCGCGAGGAGGCGTACTCCACCCCGTTGAAGGAGTTTCATCCCGGCGCGCCGCGGCTGTTCCAGGACGACACGCTGTGGCCGTGGTTCGAGCGGCTGCGCAAGGAAGAGCCGGTGCATTACTGCACCAGCGCGCCGATCGAGCCCTACTGGTCGGTAGTGAAATACAACGACATCATGCATGTCGACACCAATCACGGCATCTTCTCCTCCGATGCCAGGCTCGGCGGCATCAACATCCGCGACGCGCCCGAAGGCTACGACTGGCCGAGCTTCATCGCCATGGACCAGCCCAGGCATTCGGCGCAGCGCAAGACGGTGTCGCCGATGTTCACGCCGACGCATCTGGACGAACTCGCCAAGCTGATCCGCCAGCGCTCGGCCAAGGTGCTGGACAATCTGCCGCGCAACGAGACCTTCAATTTCGTCGAGCGCGTCTCGATCGAGCTGACGACGCAGATGCTGGCGACCCTGTTCGACTTCCCCTGGGAAGAGCGGCGCAAGCTGACGCGCTGGTCGGACGTCTCGACCGCGCTGCCCAAGAGCGGCATCGTCGAATCCGCCGCGCAGCGGCGTAACGAGATGGACGAGTGCTACGCCTACATGTCGAGGCTCTGGAACGAGCGCGTCAACGCCGAGCCGCGCGCCGACCTGTTGTCGCTGATGGCCCACAACGATGCCACCCGCGACATGGATGCCGACAATCTGATGGGCAACATCATCCTGCTGATCGTCGGCGGCAACGACACCACCCGCAACACCATGACCGGTTCGGTGCTGGCGCTGAACGAGAACCCCGAGCAATACGCCAAGCTGCGGGCCAATCCGGCGCTGATCGATTCCATGGTGCCGGAGGTGATCCGCTGGCAGACCCCGCTCGCCCACATGCGGCGCACCGCGCTCGTCGACACCGAGATCGGCGGCAAGGAAATCAGGAAGGGCGACCGCGTGGTGATGTGGTACGTCTCGGGCAACCGCGACGAGGACGCGATCGAGCGCCCCGACGAGTTCATCATCGACCGGCCGCGGCCGCGCACGCACCTGTCCTTCGGCTTCGGCATCCACCGCTGCGTCGGCATGCGGCTCGCCGAGCTGCAGCTCAGGATCGTCTGGGAGGAGATGCTCAGGCGCTTCGACCGCATCGAGGTGGTCGGCGAGCCGAAACGAATCTATTCGAGCTTCATCAAGGGCTACGAATCGCTGCCGGTGCGCATTCCGAGCTGAGGGCCGGCGAGTTCAGGTCTATCCCCTCACCCTGAGGAGCCTGCGGAGCAGGCGTCTCGAAGGGCGAGGCCGAGAGCCGGGCCTGCATCCTTCGAGACGCGCGAAGACGCGCTCCTCAGGAGATGGATTCGTTTCCGCTGCCCCCGCTCGCAATGACGGAACTCGCTATACAATTCCGGCATGGCTGGTCGAACCAGATGCGAAGGGAAGCCGGCCCGCGCTTGCCTTAGGACTGGCCTGTCGGCCGGCACGGCATTGCACGGCGACGTCTCAGGCCAGCTTGATGTCCCAGATGCCTTCCTTGCGCAGGGTGGCGATGTCTTCGCGCAGCAGCGCCGTGATGGCGGTCGTCGCCATCGACACCGGGCGGTCGATCGGAGAAGCCACGATGAGCTCGCGCGACATCGGCTTGGAGACCGCGGCAATCTCGAGCCGTCCGTCGGCGACCTCGGCATGGACGGAGGACGGCGGCAACAGCGCGAAGCCGAGCCCCTCCTCGACGAGGCTCGTCAACACCCGGAACGAATCCGCCTCGAGCTGGACGTCGAGCTTGATCTTGCGCTGCGCGGCCGCATGCTCGATCAGCGCCCGGAGCCCGTGCGAATGACTGGGCAGCACCAGCCGCTGCCTGAGCAGCCAGCCGATGTCGACGCTCTTCTTGCGCGACAAGCCGCAGCCGCGCGGGCCGACCGCCACGATCTGGTCGCGGCCGAGGCTTTGCACGGTGAGGTGCAGATCCGCCGAGCGGCCATAGAGGATCGCGAGATCCATCTCGCCGCGGTGCAGCCACTCGACGAGATGGCCGCTGTAGCTCTCGACGATGCGAAGCCGGATGCCCGGAAAGCTCTCGACGCAGCGCCGCGCGAAGCGCGCCGACAGCACGCAGCTCACCGTCGGCACCAGCCCGAGCACCACCTGGCCGGACGGCGGTCCCTGCGCCGACTGGAGGTCGTCGCGGATCTGGTCGATCTGGCGGACGATGCCCGAGGTGCGCGCCAGCAGCAGCCGACCGGCTTCGGTCAGGACCATGCCGCGGCCGTTGCGGGTGAACAGTTCCGCGCGCAGCTCGTGTTCCAGGAGCTTGATCTGCCGGCTCAGCGCCGGCTGCGCCACGCGCAGGGTGTCGGACGCCTTGCTCAGGCTGCCGAGCTCCGCCACGCAACTGAAGGTCCTGAGCTGCCGGAAATCCATGCTTGCCAATCTTGGAACGCTACTCCATACGCTATAGCAAAACAGCATAGGGGGTTGGCGTTGTCTGCACAACGCCGCAAGAGCGGCAGGCGGTATCTTCACCCACTCCACCGACGAGACACGCGATGAGCCAAGAGCAACACCACGAAGACCACGCCGAGATCCGCGACGCCGTCGCAAAGCTCTGCGCGCAGTTTCCCGGCGAATACTGGCGCAAGCTCGACCGCGAGATGGCCTATCCGAAGGCCTTCGTCGACGCGCTGACCCAGGCCGGCTACCTCTCGGTGCTGATCCCCGAGGAATTCGGCGGCGCGGGGCTGAAACTTTCGGCGGCGGCCGCGATCCTGGAGGAGATCCAGCGCGCCGGCTGCAACGGCGGCGGCTGCCATGCGCAGATGTACACCATGGGCACGGTGCTGCGGCACGGCAGCCAGGAGCAGAAGGCGAAATGGCTGCCGAAGGTCGCGAGCGGCGAACTTCGCCTGCAGGCCTTCGGCGTCACCGAGCCGACCAGCGGCACCGACACCTCCTCGCTCAAGACCTTCGCCAGGCGCGACGGCAATGACGGCTACATCGTCAACGGCCAGAAGATCTGGACCAGCCGTGCCGAGCATTCCGACCTGATGATCCTCCTGGCGCGCACCACGCCGAAGGAGCAGGCGAAGAAGCGCACCGACGGGCTGTCGGTGTTCATCGTCGACATGCGCGAAGTCAAGGGCAAGGGGCTGGAGATCCGCCCGATCCGCACCATGATGAACCACGCCACGACGGAAGTGTTCTTCACCGACATGCGCGTACCGGCGGAGAACCTGATCGGCGAGGAGGGCAAGGGGTTTCGCTACATCCTCTCCGGCATGAACGCCGAACGCATCCTGATCGCGGCCGAATGCATCGGCGACGCCAAATGGTTCATCGCGAAAGCAACCAGCTACGCCAAGGAGCGCAGCGTGTTCGGCCGGCCGATCGGCCAGAACCAGGGAATCCAGTTCCCGATCGCCAAAGCCTATGCGTCGATGCGCGCGGCCGAGCTGATGGTGAAGGAGGCGACGCGCAAATACGAGGCCGGCCTCGACTGCGGCGCCGAGGCCAACATGGCCAAGATGCTGGCGGCGGACGCGTCCTGGGAGGCAGCCAACGCCTGCATCCAGACCCATGGCGGCTTCGGCTTCGCCGAGGAATACGACGTCGAGCGCAAGTTCCGCGAGACGCGGCTCTACCAGGTGGCGCCGATCTCGACCAACCTGGTGTTGTCCTATGTCGCCGAGCACGTGCTCGGCATGCCCCGCTCCTATTGAGGCCCAACATGCCGGCACTCGACGGAATCAAGGTCATCGCGGTCGAGCAGGCCGTCGCGGCGCCGTTCTGCTCGTCGCGCCTGGCGGACGCCGGCGCGGAGGTGGTCAAGATCGAGCGGCCCGAGGGCGATTTCGCCCGCGGCTACGATGCGGCGGCCAAGGGCCAGAGCAGCTATTTCGTCTGGCTCAACCGCGGCAAGCAGTCGGCCATCGTCGACCTCGCGACCAAGGAAGGTTGCGCCGAACTCGAGAGGCTGATCGCGAGCGCCGACGTGCTGCTGCAAAACCTCAAGCCCGGCTCGATGGACAAGCTCGGCTTCTCGCGCGAGCGGCTGTTGAAGGACTATCCCAGGCTGATCTGTTGCACCATCACCGGCTATGGCGACGAAGGACCTTACGCACATCGCAAGGCCTACGATCTGCTGATCCAGGCCGAGAGCGGGCTTGCCTCCATCACCGGCAATCCCGACGGCGCCTCGCGCGTCGGCATGTCGATCGTCGACGTCGCGACCGGGGCCACCGCGCATGCCGCGATCCTGGAGGCGCTGATCGCGCGCGGACGCACCGGCAAGGGCGCCGACATCCGCATCTCCATGTTCGACGTGATGGCGGACTGGCTCACCGTGCCGCTGCTCAACGCCGAAGCCGGCAATCCGCCGAAGCGGATGGGGCTTCGCCATCCCTCGATCGCACCGTACGGCGTGTTCACCTCCAGGGACGGCAAGGACATCTTGATCTCGATCCAGAGCGAGCGGGAGTGGAAGACACTGTGCGCGGAGGTTCTCGGCCAGCCGAACCTGCCGAGCGATCCGCGCGTCGCCAACATGGTCGAGCGCGTGCGCAACCGCGACTTCACCGACAAGACGGTTGCCGACAGCTTTGGCAGCATGACGCGCGACGAGCTCCTGAAGCGGCTGTCGGACGCCGACATCGCCTTCGCCGAGGTCAACAGCATGGACGATCTCGCAAGACATCCGCATTTGCGTCGTATCGAGGTCGACACCCCGAAAGGCCGCGTCAGCTACCCGGCGCCGGCCGCGATCGTCGTCGGCGAAAGGCGCCATTACGGCGCCGTGCCCGGCATCGGCGAACGTCCCGGCCCGTCGAAGACATAGAAGCGAGGCACCATGACCGAGAAGCTCGACATCGATCATTTGCGGCAGTGGATCGGCCGCAGCCAGGAGGCGACCGACATCGTCACCGCGCAGCTCGTCATGGGCCTGCGCGCGACGCTATTCCAGGAGATCGGCGAACCCGTCAAGGGAGACATCGCGCCCTTCACCGTGCATTGGTGCCTGGCGCAGCCGGTGTTTCCGATGTCGATGCTCGGTCCTGACGGACACCCGACCCGCGGCGGTTTCCTGCCGCCGGTGCCGCTGCCGCGCCGGATGTGGGCCGGCGGCGAGATCGAGTTCCTCCAACCCTTGCGCGTCGGCGACGAATCGACCCGGACCTCGCGCATTTCCGACGTCACCGTGAAGACCGGCTCGACCGGCGCGCTGTGCTTCGTCTCGGTCGAGCACACAATCAGTTCGCCGCGGGGCACGGCGATCCGCGAGCGGCAGGACATCGTCTATCGCGAGATGACGAGCGCGCAAGCCGCCGCACCCAAAGCCCCGCCTCCGCCGCCGAAGGCGCTGCACCGCGAGACCCACGTGTCCGATCCGGTGCTGCTGTTCCGCTATTCGGCGCTGACCTTCAACGGCCACCGCATCCACTACGACCGCGACTACGTCACCAAGGTCGAGGGCTATCCGGGCCTGATCTTCCACGGGCCCCTGCAGGCGGCCTTCATCATCGAGCTGGCGGCAAAACTGCGCGGCGGCAAGCCGCCGAAGAAATTCACCTATCGCGGCCTGCAGCCCTTGTTCGAGGGAACCGAGTTCTCCGTCAACGCCAACGAGGCCGCCGAAGGCATGGAGCTGTGGACGGCGAACGCCGAGGGGCAGCCGACCATGAAGGGCACGGCGGTCTGGTAGTTTCCTGCCTGTCGTTCCGGGGCGGTCCACAGGACTGAACCATGGTGCGCAATTCCGCACCTGAAAATCCCCAGATTCCGGCTTCGCAGCACCCCGGAATGATAATAAGAAGCATTAGGGGTCAGGAATCATTGTCTCGCAAGCCAGCCAACAGCCAATCCGTCACCGTCAGGCAGGCGACGCTCGACCTGTTGCGCGCGTTCGGCATCCGAAAAGTGTTCGGCAATCCCGGCTCGACCGAGCTGCCGTTCCTGACCGACTGGCCCGATGACATCGACTATGTGCTGGCACTGCAGGAGGCGTCCGCCGTCGGCATGGCCGACGGCTATGCGCAGGCGACCCGCAATGCCGGCTTCGTCAACCTGCATTCGGCGGCCGGGCTCGGCAACGCGCTCGGCAACATCTTTACCGCGCACCGCAACCGGACGCCGCTCGTGATCACCGCGGGCCAGCAGGCGCGCTCGATTTTACCGCTGCAGGCCTTCCTCTACGCCGACCGGGCCTCCGAGTTTCCGCGGCCTTACGTGAAATACAGCGTCGAGCCCGCGCGGCCCGAGGACGTGCCGGCGGCGATCGCGCGCGCCTACTACACCGCGATGCAGCCGCCCTGCGGTCCAACCTTCGTCTCGATCCCGATCGACGACTGGAGCTATGCGGCCGCGCCGGTGGCGGCACGCAAGGTCAGCCGCGAGATCGGACCAGAGCCCGACGCGATGCGGGCGCTGGCGAAAGCGCTCGCCGCCGCAAGGCACCCTGCGCTCGTGGTCGGCCCCGGCGTCGACCGCGCCGGCGCGGTCGAGCTGATGGTGCGCGTCGCCGAGAAGGCGAAGGCGGCCGTCTGGGTCAGCCCGTTCTCGTCGCGCTGCTCGTTCCCGGAGCGACATCCACAATTGGCCGGCTTCCTGCACGCCTCGCCATCGCAGCTCTCGGACGCGCTGAGCGGCTATGACCTCGTGGTCGTGATCGGCGCGCCCGTGTTCACCTTCCATGTCGAGGGCCATGCATCGATCTTCGACGGCGGAACGAGCATCTTCCAGATCACCGACGATCCCGATGCCGCGGCCGTGACGCCGGTCGGCACCAGCATCATCGCCACCATAACGCCAGCGCTGACCATGCTGATCGACCTGTTGCCGGAGACGAAACGCACCGCGCCGAAGGGCCGCACGCTGCCGCCCGCGCCGAAGGCTGCCGACCCGTTGCCGGTCGAATTCGCGCTGCATGCGCTGTCGCAGGCTCTGCCGGCGGATGCAGCGCTGGTCGAGGAAGCGCCATCGCATCGGCCGGCGATGCACAAGTTCCTGCCGATGCGCGGCCAGGACAGCTTCTACACCATGTCGAGCGGCGGCCTCGGCTACGGCCTGCCGGCCGCGGTCGGCATGTCGCTCGGAAGGCCGAAGGGCCGCACCGTCTGCCTGATCGGCGACGGCTCGACGATGTACTCGATCCAGGCGCTGTGGACGGCCGTCCAGCGCAAGCTGCCGCTGACCGTCGTCGTCATCAACAATTACGGCTACGGCGCGATGCGCTCCTTCAGCCGGGTGATGCAGGTGCGCAACGTGCCGGGGCTGGAGTTGCCCGGCATCGATTTCGTCAAGCTCGCGGAAAGCATGGGATGCGAGGCGCTGCGCGTGACCAAGGCGGCGGACCTGCCCGAAGCGCTGAAGCGCGCGCTGTCATCCGACGGCACGAGCCTCGTCGAGATCGTGGTGGATGCCGCAGTGCCGGTGCTCTACACGCAGAAGCATTGAGGTCGCGTAGCCTGGATGGAGCCCAAGCGAAATCCGGGAATCGCGCCTCGAGCCTGGTCTCCCCGGATTGCGCTTCGCTCCATCCGGGCTACGGTCGAATCACTTCCCGAACTCGTCCCGCATCTTGGCCTGGATCTTGGCCATGCCACCGATCCAGCGGTCGTAGTTCTCGGTCTTCTTGCGCATGTAGCCGAGCACCTGCGGGTGCGGCAGGATCAGGAAAGTTTCCTGCTCGATGCCGGCGAGCGCATCGCGCGCGACCTGCTCCGGCGCGAGATCGCCGTCGCCGGATTGCGGGCCCTTGGGGATCGAGCGCAGCATGTTGGTGTCGACGCCCTGCGGGCAGAGGATCGAGACCTTGATGTTGTCGGCCTTGTGCGAGATCGCGAGGTTCTCGGCAAAGCCGACCGCGCCGTGCTTAGTCGCCGAATAGGCGGGGCTACCGACCTGGGACAGAAGGCCCGCGGCCGAAATGGTGTTGAGGAAATAGCCGCCGCCGCGCGCCTTCATCCGCGGCACCAGGTGCCGCGCCGCGTAGACATGGGCCATCACGTGGATCGCCCAGCTCCGCTGCCACGGCTCGTCCGACGAGCCGCCGGCATTCAGCGACATGGGATCGAAGCCGCCGCCGATTCCGGCATTGGAGCAGAACAGGCCGATCGGGCCGAACTGCCGCTCGGTCTCCTCGACCACATGGGCGATGTCCTTTTCCTGCGCGACGTCGCATTTGAAGGCCGCGCCGTTGACGGACGCCGCAACCGTCCGCGCGCCTGCGGCCTCCATGTCGGCGACCACGATCTTGGCCGCGCCCGCCTTGTGAAAGATCTCGCACAGCGCCCTGCCGATGCCATTGGCGCCGCCGGTGACGACCACGACCTTGCCGGCCACCTGCATCTGACGTCTCCTCTTGCCGCTACCGCTTCTCGTTCGCGCTCGTGCCGTGATCAGGTCAGGACCAGGTCGAGCACCGCAGTATAATGGCATGCCGCGCCGGCCAAGACAAAGCCGTGCCAGATCGCGTTCTGAAAGCGCAGCCGCCGCCAGGCGTGGAAGATCACTCCGCACGTGTAGAGCGCGCCGCCCGCGACCACGAACCACAGCGCCATGCCGGGCAGCGTCGCGACCACGGCGTCATGGAGCATCATGCCGCTCCAGCCCATCGCGAGATAGATCCCGACCGCGATTCGGTCAAAGCGACCGGGATAGAGCAGCTTGAGCACGATCCCGAAGATTGCGACGCACCAGACGCCGACCAGCAGCGCGAGCGCGAACACGCTGTCCTTCAGCGCCAGAATGAAGGGCGTATAGGTCGCCGCGATCAAAAGGTAGATCGCCGAATGGTCGAACCGCCGCAGTACCCATTTGGCGCGCGACACCGGCCACAGATTATAGGTCGCCGAGAACACCAGCATCGACAGCAGGCCCGCGACGTAGATCGAGACGCCGACGATATCGAGCGCGCTGGCGTAGATCGCGGTCAGCACCACCAGGACGGTGGCGGCGATGAGGCCGGCGAGCACGCCGATGGCGTGAATCACCCCGTCGGCAACCAGCTCGGCGCGGTCGTAGTTCCAGCCGATCGCATCGGCTGCGGCGTGAACCGAGGTGGAAGCGAGCTGTTTCAGTCTGAAAACGGTCATGGCGATCCGGGAGCTGCACTCATAGATACGTCTGCCGCGGCCTGCGCGGCGTTCAACGTCTGGCTTGCAAAGTCTGGCTTGCAGAGTCTGGCTTGCAAATCTGGCTCGCCCGAAAAGGCGGTGGAAGTATGAAGCTTGATTTTCGCAGGCCAGTTGCCACTTTTGTGATCAGCCGCCCCCTGTTCCCTCGCCTGCGCCCGAGATTGCCTCCTCCCCATGGCCTTCACCTTCCAAGATATGGTCGAGGAGGCGCGCCTGTCGGCCCGGGCGCTGCTGGACTATGGCGAGCACTTTTTCAATCCGACGGTGCGGCTCGGCGTCACCGGCCTGTCGCGCGCCGGTAAGACGGTGTTCATCACGGCCCTGATCCACGGGCTCACCCGCGGCGGACGATTTCCGGTGTTCGAGGCCCTTGCCTCGGGCCGGATTGCGCGCGCGCATCTGGCGCCGCAGCCGGACGACGCCGTGCCGCGCTTCGACTACGAGAACCACCTGCACGCGCTGGTCGAGGAGCGACGCTGGCCGCACTCGACCGTCGACATCAGCGAACTGCGGCTGGTGATCGACTACCAGCGCCAGAGCGGCGCCGACCGCACGCTGACGCTCGACATCGTCGACTATCCCGGCGAATGGCTGCTCGATCTGCCGCTGCTGCAGAAGAGCTACGAGCAATGGTCGGCGGAAAGCCTCGCACTGTCCCGCGAGAGCCCGCGCGCGCATCTGGCGGCCGATTGGCATGCCCATCTCTCGACCCTCGAGCCCGAAGCGGGCGAGGACGAGCAGGCGACGTTGACCGCGGCAAAACTGTTCACCGGCTATCTGCGCGCCTGCCGCGACGAGCGCTTTGCCATGAGCCTGTTGCCGCCCGGGCGCTTCCTGATGCCCGGCAATCTCGCGGGCTCGCCGGCGCTGACCTTTGCGCCGCTCAACGTTGCCACCGAGGGACACGCGCCCGCCGGCTCGCTGTGGGCGATGATGGTGCGCCGTTTTGAAGCCTACAAGGACGTCGTGGTGCGGCCGTTCTTCCGCGATCATTTTGCGCGGCTCGATCGGCAGATCGTGCTCGCCGACGCGCTCGCCGCCTTCAACTCCGGCCCCGAGGCGCTGCATGACCTGGAAGCCGCGCTCGCCGGCATCCTCGATTGCTTCAACATCGGGCGCAGCACGTTCCTCTCCAGCCTGTTCCGGCCGCGGATCGACCGGATCCTGTTCGCCGCGACCAAGGCCGACCACCTGCATCATTCCAGCCACGACCGCCTGGAGGCCGTGCTGCGCCGCGCCGTCACGCGCGCGGTGGAGCGAGCGGAAACCACCGGCGCGGCCATCGACGTGGTCGCACTCGCCGCCGTGCGCGCCACGCGCGAGGCGCAGGTCGCACGCGGCCGCGACAGGCTGCCCTCGATCCTGGGCACGCCGGCCGCCGGCGAAAGCGCGGGCGGCGAGTTCTTTGACGGCAACACGGAGGTTGCGACGTTTCCGGGCGATCTGCCGGTCGATCCGGATGCGCTGTTCAACGGCGCCGGCACGTTTCGCGGCCTCGCCACCGGCGCGGCCGAGAAGAGCGACTTCCGCTTCCTGCGCTTCCGCCCGCCAACGCTCGAACGCGAGGGCGCGGACGAGCCGGCGCTGCCTCACATCCGCCTCGACCGTGCCTTGCAGTTCCTGATCGGAGACAGATTGCAATGAGCGATCGCTCTCATCAGCGGCGGCCGGCAACCTTCCGCCTGGACGATCCCGGCGTGGTCGTCACCGAGGCCGACGAGGCCGGCCGGCCCTTGCGCGGCACCATTCAGATCACGCCGGAACACGATCCGTCGACCCTGCCGGTGCCGGTCGCGCCGCCGGCCGTGGCGCGGCGCGGCTTCCCGTGGGGGACGCTGTTCTTCGCGGGACTGGCGGGCCTCGTGCTGCTCGGGCTCGGGCTCGGAATCGTCCGCCTGATCGAGGATCTCTTCGCGCGCAGCGAGAGCCTCGGCATCATGGGCCTCGCCTTTGCCGGTGTCACCGCGCTTGCGCTCGCGGTCGTGACCGGGCGCGAGGCCTTCGGGCTGGCGCGGCTGGCGACGATCGAGAAGCTGCACCGGCGCGCCTCACGAGTGCTCGCCAGCGACGACCGCGCCGAGAGCCGCGCCATCGTGCAGGACCTGCTGCGGATCGCGCACCAGAACCCGCAGCTCGCGCGTGCCCGCGCGGCGCTCGCCGGCCATGCAAACGAGATCATCGACGGCGCCGACATGATCCGGCTCGCCGAGCGCGAGCTGATGGCGCCGCTGGACGTCGAGGCGCGACGGCTGGTCTCGGTCGCGGCGCAGCGCGTCTCGATCGTCACCGCGGTCTCGCCGCGCGCCATGATCGACGTGCTGTTCGTGTTCGTGGCTTCGCTCAGGCTGATCCGGCAGCTCGCGCGGCTTTATGGCGGGAGGCCCGGCGCGCTCGGCATGATCCGACTGCTCCGTCACGTCATCGCGCATCTCGCAATCACCGGCGGCATGGCCGCGAGCGACAGCCTGGTGCAGCAGATGCTCGGCCACGGCATCGCGGCAAGACTGTCGCAGCGGCTCGGCGAGGGCGTGCTCAATGGCCTCCTCACCGCGCGGCTCGGCCTCGCCGCGATCGACGTCACGCGGCCGCTGCCGTTCGCCGCGCTGCCGCCGCCGAAGCTCGCGGACCTCGCCACGGATTTGCTGCGGAAGAAGGAGGATGGGGCGTAGCGGGAGAGCTCACCTCACGCCGCTTGCGGGGCGCGCGAGAAGACAGACGCCAGCACCCGCCAGGCAAACAGCGGCGAATCCTTCGGCGGCGACAGCTCGGGCGTCCAGCCGGTGAGCTTTTCCAGTGCATAGGTATCCATCACGAGGCCGCGCCAGCGCCGCTCGACGCGCGTGAGCGGCTCGCGCTTTGCCGGAATCGAGTCCCACAGCGACGACCGGTCGTCGGGCTCGCGCCCGACATAGAGACCCGCATGGCCGCGGATGCGGTCCATGCCGGGATCGCGAAAGCCCTGGAAGCGGCCGCGCTCGTTGATCTCGATGACGGGCACGCGGTCGCGGAACAGCCAGCGCAGCATGGCGTAGGTGCGGTAGTCCGTGGTCGCGATCCAGGTCGCGCCGGTCTTCTCCAGCTCGGCCTGGGCGCGCGCCATCACCTGCTCGTAGCCGGCCTCGCCGCCGATCGGATCCACCTTGCCGATGAAATTCCACGGCGCCACCGTGTAGTAGAGAAACACCGCGACGACGAAGGAAATGCCGGTGATGACGGCGGTCCTCGCCCAGAACAGCGTCGAGCCGATCATCCATTGCGGCCAGTTTTCGCGCGGCAGCATCGCGATGTTGATCGCTGCGGCGGCAAAGCCGACCGGCCACATGAACATCGGCCAGGTGTCGCCGACCCGCAGCGTCAGCGACTTCCACAGGAAATAGAGGAACGGCACCAGCACCGCCGTCGACAACAGGATCGCGACCGGCTCGCGCATGCGGTAGCCGCGCCACGCCGTCAGCGTCAGGCCGGACAGCACCACCGGCAGCAGGACGAAACCGACCAGGCCGAACTGCAGGCCGATATAGTCGCCGATGGTGCGGATCGAGATGCCGTAATTGGCGGTGGCGCGGACGAGCTGGAAGCGGAACGAGGCCCATTCGTGCTGCGCGTTCCAGATCAGCACCGGCGAAAACACGGCGATCGCGATCAGCGCGGCAAGATACGGATACGGACTGCGCAGCCAGCGCCACCGCCAGTCCGGCACCAGCGCGAAGGCGAGCACCGCGGGTGCGAACATGATCGCGGTGAACTTCGACAGCAGCGACAGCCCTGCGAAAAGCCCCGCCGCCAGCCACCAGCGGCCGTCGCCGCTCTGCGCCAACCGCACCAGCGACCACATCATCGCGACCGCGAACGGGATCATGGCGACGTCGGGCGAGACCTTCGACATCAAGAGGCCGTAGTAGAGCGCGGCCTCCGGCATCAAGACCGCGAATGCGATCGCGCGCGTGTCATGGGTGATGCGGCGGACGATGTCGGCGAGCAGCAATTGCGTGACCAGCATCGCCACAATGCCGCCGAAGCGGACGCCGAGCGCGGTGTCCCCGAACATCGCGGTGCCGAAGCGGATCAGCCATGCGATGCCGGGCGGATGATCGAGGAAGCTCAGCACGTTCTCCCTGGAGAACGTCCAGTAATAGGCTTCGTCGGTACGCAGCTCGATCGCAGAGGCGTAGACGATGCGCAGCACCGTCATCGCGGCGATCACGATCGCAGCCACGATCAGCGGCCGGCGCGCGGCACGGTCGGGCTGGGCTGCGATGTCGGGGGCGGCGATCACGGCGCGCTTTTCCCCGACTTGGGGGAATGAGTCAATGTGGGCGGGAGCTCCTCCCCGAGTCGTCCCCGCGAACGCGGGGACCCATAACCACAGGGTACAATTGTTGCACGAGTCCGTGGGTTACCTGTCTTCGTCAAACTACTCCCTGGGTTATGGGTCCCGGATCTGCGCTTCGCTTGTCCGGGACGACAGCTACAAATGCCGCCGCATGCCGCGCACGTGACCGGGGAAGCTGTTCACTGCGGGAATTAGCCTCTACGATGGCTGTTCTACTCCATATGCTCAAGCGATTGATGGCTTCCTTCCAGACGAGACTGAGAGAGCTGTTCCGTGGCACCGGACTGCGGCAGGTGCGCCTGGTCTGCGGCGTCATCCTGTTCGCCTACATCGTCAGCCACTTCCTCAACCATGCGCTCGGCAACATCTCCGTGGAGGCGATGCAGACCGGCGTCTACTATCACATGCTGCTCTGGCAGTTCCTTCCGGTCGCGATCCTGTTCTACACGGCGGCGCTGGTGCATGCCGGGCTGGGCGTGTTCGCGCTGTATCAGCGCCGGCAGTTTCGCTGGAAGACGGCCGAGCCGCTGCAGCTCGTGCTGGGTCTGAGCGTACCCATGCTGGTGATGGCGCACCTGATCGGCGTTCGGCTCGGCCAGGCGCTGTACGGACACGAGAAGCTCTATCCGCAGGAGCTCTACCTGTTCTTCGTCGTCGCCCCCAACAAGCTGTGGCAGATGCTGATCCTCCTGGTGATCGCCTGGGTTCACGGCTGCATCGGACTCTATTTCTGGCTCCGCATGAAGCCGTTCTTCAAGCGCGCGGCGCCCTGGCTCTTGGCCGCCGCCGTGCTGATCCCGACGCTGGCCGCGCTCGGCCTCTATCAGGGCGGCCGCAGCGTCGCGGGCGACAGCGACGACACGGAGTGGCGCGCGAGCAATCTCACCCAGCGCCAGGTCGGCACGGCGGCGCAAGGCAACACGCTCGAGCACATCGCCGACGGACTCATCTACGGCTATCTCGGCCTGCTCGGGATCGTCCTGGTCGGGCGCGGCGTGCGGACCTTGCGGGAGCGGCGCGGCGGGATGATCTCGCTGTCCTACGGCAACGGCAAGACCGTGCGCGTACCCAAGGGCCTGAGCGTGCTCGAAGCCAGCCTGCGCCACAACGTGCCGCATGCCAGCGTCTGCGGCGGACGCGCCCGCTGCTCGACCTGCCGCATCCGCATCATCGGCGACCATGCCGCGCTGCCGGAGCCCTCGCCGCGCGAGGCCTTCGTGCTCGCCCGCGTCGGCTCGAGCGATCCCTCGATTCGCCTCGCCTGCCAGTTGCGGCCGCCCTGCGATCTCTCCTTCTTCCAGCTCTTCATGCCCCACGCCCTGTCGGCGAACGAAGGCTCGGCCCCCGCCCGGATCGGCCAGGAGCGCTATCTCGTCAGCCTGTTCGTGGACATGCGCGGCTCGACGCAGCTCGCCGAGAAGCGGCTGCCGTTCGACACCGTCTTCATCGTCAACCGCTTTCTCGCCGCGGTGTCGCAGGCCGTGATCGAGAACGGCGGCCAGCCCAACCAGTTCGTGGGCGACGGCATGCTGGCGCTGTTCGGTCTCGCGGCGAACCCTGAGACGGCCTGCCGGCAGGCGCTGAAGGCCGCGGGCGCGATCGCCGTCCATCTCGACGAGCTCAACGAGCTCCTGAGCCACGACCTGCGGCAGCCGATCCGCTTCGGCATCGGCATTCACGGCGGCGAGGTCATCATCGGCGACATCGGCTATCGCGATCACATCGTCTTCACCGCGCTCGGCGACGCCGTCAACGTCGCGGCGCGCCTGCAGGACATGACCAAGACTCTGGCCTGCCAGGCCATCGTCTCCGACGAGGTGCGTCGCACCGCAGGCCTCGCCGAGGACGCGCTGCCGCAGCAGGAGGTGGCGATCCGCGGCCGCGACGAGCCGATGGCGGTGCGCGTCGTCGCCGACACCCGGCGGTTGTCCGGCCTGGTCGACGGCAGTGAGCGGGTCGCGGCCTGACGGCGCAACAGCCGGCAGTGCTGCAGCGCAATGTCACCGCCGGCCGCCAAAGCACGAGTTGACTTCGCGCGCGCCCATGCCACAGATGATCGCAAGGCCGTCGGTAATGATCGCGGCCAGAAGAAAAACCTCCGGGGGGAGACACATGATCGACAGACGCGACCTGCTGAGGGGCGCCGGCATGGCTGCTTTGGTCACCGGCCTCGGCTCGTCAAGAGCCATGGCGCTCGATGCGGTGACCTTGCCATTTGCGAACGGCGAACGGCCGCTGGTGAAATACCCGCAGAAGCGGCCGATGATCGGCCTCACCAGCCGGCCGCCGCAGCTCGAGACGCCGTTTGCAGTCTTCAACGACGGCCCGATCACGCCCAACAACGCGTTCTTCGTCCGCTATCACCTCTCCGCCCTTCCCTACGATCTCGATCCCGACAAGTTCACACTCGCGGTCAAGGGCAAGGTCGACAAGCCGCTCAAGCTGTCGCTCAAGGACATCCGGAAGATGAAGGCGACCGAAATCGTCGCCGTCGCCCAATGCTCCGGCAACAGCCGCGGCTTCTTCGAGCCGCGTGTGGCGGGCGGCCAGCTCGGCAACGGCGCCATGGGCAATGCGCGCTGGCGCGGCGTGCCGCTGAAGGCCGTGCTGGAGATGGCCGGCGTGCAGGCCGGCGCCAGGCAGGTCACGTTCGGCGGCATGGACGGCCCTGCCAGCGAGAGGACCCCCGACTTCGTCAAGGCCCTCGACATCGATCACGCCCGGGACGGCGAGGTGATGCTGGCCTATGGCATGAACGGGGAGGACCTGCCGTTCCTCAACGGCTTCCCGCTGCGCCTGATCGTGCCCGGCTATTACGGCACCTACTGGGTGAAGCACCTCAACGAAATCACCGTCGTCGACAGCGTCTATGACGGCTTCTGGATGAAGTCGGCCTATCGCATCCCGGATACGCCGGATAATTCGGTCGAGCCCGGCACCGCGCCGAAGGCGA
>NZ_JAGWUA010000045.1 GCF_028868675.1 Bradyrhizobium sp. | reverse complement strand
TCCGTCACAGGCCGACAGCGCCGATACCGGCTGCCGAGCGCGCCTTGCGGGTTTTCCTGAAGTGGCGCGGTGTTACACGATCGGAACGGCCATTGCCACCCCCGATCGCCCGGCACCGCATCTAGCCGTTAGCTAGGGGCAGCCGGCGGCGATCGCAAGGAAATCGGCCGCCTTCAGGCTGGCGCCGCCGACCAGCGCGCCGTTGACGTTGGCCACTGCCATCAACTCGGCCGCGTTCGACGGCTTGACCGAGCCGCCATAGAGAATACGCATCCGCGTCCCCTCGGTATTGAACCGGGAGGTCAGGAGTTTGCGGATAAAGCCATGAATCTGTTCAACATCCTTGGCCGTCGGGGTGAGCCCGGTACCGATCGCCCAGACCGGCTCATAGGCCACCACCAGATTGGCGGCGCGCGAGCCCTCGGGCAGCGACAGATTGAGCTGGCCGTGCAGGATATCGAGGGTCTGGCCGGCGTCACGCTGGGCTTGCGTCTCGCCGACGCAGACGATCGCGGTGAGGCCGGCGCGCCAGACCGCCTCCGCCTTCTGCTTCACCAGGAGGTCGTCCTCGCCGTGGTCGGCGCGGCGCTCCGAATGGCCGACGATGACCGCGGAGGCGCCTGCGTCGGCCAGCATTTCCGCGGAGATGTCGCCGGTATGGGCGCCCGACGCGTTGGGATGGCAATCCTGCGCCCCGACCGCGACCTTGGTGCCGCGCGCCTTGGCGGCAAAGGCGGCCACCAGCGTCGCCGGCGGGCACACCAGAAGGTCGGCCTTGGCGGCGACGGCTGCCGCGCCGGCGAGCATGGCGTCGAATTCGGCAATGGAGGCCTTCAGGCCGTTCATTTTCCAGTTGCCGGCGATCAGCGGTCGGATGGCTTCGGTCATGTCAAAATCCAGCGAAAGGGCTTTGCGCATGCGCTAGCAGAGCCTGCGCCTCAGTTCCAGAGACCCGGGGCCCTCAACCGCAGGATCGAGTCACCGGATGGGCCGAGGTTGCGGGGGCAAAGCCGCCACTTTATGATGGCTTATCAATCCGGTGACGCGCTTTTGCAGAATCTGCTTTAGAGCGCGATCCGGTTCCCTCCTGCCAAACAAGTTGGACTCAATGCTTCGAGGAATGCGCAAGGCCTCATCAAACTGGCTCGGCAAGACCATCATGGCCGTGGTGATGGGTATATTGATCGTCAGTTTCGGCATTTGGGGTATCGCCGACATCTTCCGCGGCTTCGGCCAGTCGACGGTGGCCAAGGTCGGCGGCACCGAGATTTCGCTGAACGAGTTCCGGCAAATCTATACCGATCGCCTGCAGCAGATCGGCCGCCAGTTCGGCCGGCCGCTGACCCAGGAGCAGGCGCGCGCCTTCGGGCTCGATCGCCAGGTGCTGCAGCAGACCATTGCGGAAGCGGCGCTGAACGAGGAGGCCCACCGGCTCGGGCTCGGCCAGTCCGACGACGAGATCCGCCGCGTCGTCATGAACGATCCGAACTTCAAGGGGGTCGACGGCAAGTTCGATCCGCAGCGCTTCCAGGCGGTGATCCGCAATTTCGGCTTCACCGAGCAGCGCTACATCGCCGAGCAGCGCCGCGTGTCGCTGCGCCGGCAGATCACCGGCACGATCGGCGCCGGCATCGAGCCGTCGAAGACGATGATCGATGCGCTGAGCCGCTACCAGAACGAGCTGCGCTCGGTGGAATTCGTCAAGCTCGACGCCGCGCAGGCGGGCCAGATCGATCCCCCCTCGCCCGAGGCGCTCGCCGCCTATTTCGAGGATCACAAGGTCCAGTTCCGCGCGCCCGAATACCGCAAGATCGCCTTCGTCGTGATCTCGCCGGAAGAGGTCGGCAAGTGGACCGAAGTGTCCGACGAGGACGCCAGGAAGCTGTTCGACCAACGCAAGGACCGGCTCGGCACGCCCGAGAAGCGCGAGGTGCACCAGATGGTATTCCCCAACGTCGAGGAGGCCCAGACGGCGCGCAACCGACTCACGAGCGGATTGTCGTTCGAGGACCTCGCCAAGGAGCGCGGCCTCAATCCGGCCGACGTCGATCTCGGGCTCGTAGCCAAGTCGGCGATCCTCGATCCGGCCGTGGCCGATGCCGCCTTCGCGCTGCCCTCGGGCGAGATCAGCCAGCCGGTGCAGGGCCGCTTCGGCGTGGCGCTGGTCAAGGTCGACAAGATCGAGCCGGGCGTCGAGCCGAACTATGCGGCGGCCGCCCCCGAACTGAAGCGCGAGCTCGCGACCGAGCGCGCGCGGACCAAGGTCGGGGAATTGCGCGACAAGATGGAGGACGAGCGCGGCGGCGGCGCCAGCGTGGTCGAGGCCGCGCAGAAGCTCGGGCTGAGCCCCGTGACCATCGACGCCGTCGACCGTTCCGGCCGCGCGCCGAACGGGCAGCCGGTCGCCAACATCCCCCAGGGCCTCGACGTGGTGTCGCAGGCCTTCAACAGCGACGTCGGCGTCGACAACGATCCGATCTCGTTCCGCGGCGGCTATGTCTGGTACGACGTGCTCGGCATCACACCGTCGCGCGAGCGCAATCTCGACGAGGTCCGCGACCAGGTCGAGGCGCGCTGGCGCCAGGACCAGATCGCCGCCAAGCTGAAGGCGAAGGCGACCGAGATGGTCCAGAAGGTCGAACAGGGCGGCAAGCTCGCCGACGAAGCGTCCGGTATCGGCGCCAAGGTCGAGACCGCCGCGCGCTTCAAGCGCGACGACTCGCCCGCCGGCGCGCCCGCGAGCCTGGTCACCGCTGCGTTCCGAACCGCCAAGGACGGCGTCGGTCAGACGCCCGCCGGCAGCGACGTCGTCGTCTTCCGCGTGACCGACATCGTCGATCCGCCGGTCGATGCGGCCTCGGACGCCGTGAAGAAGATGAAGGAAGACCTCGATCGCTCGCTGACCGACGAACAGGTCGCCGCCTACGTCGCCAAGCTCGAAACCGACATCGGGACCACCATCAACCAGGCCGCCTTCGCGCAGGTGACGGGCGCGAACCAGTAAGTTTGAAAGCACGCGATGGACGACCTGAAATCGATCATTGGAAAAGTGGCGACCGGCGCCAGCCTGTCGCGTGAGGAGGCGGCTTCCGCCTTCGACGCCATGATGTCCGGCGAGGCGACGCCCTCGCAGATGGGCGGGCTCCTGATGGCGCTCCGGGTCCGCGGCGAGACCGTCGACGAGATCACCGGCGCGGTCTCGGCGATGCGCTCCAAGATGCTGCGGGTCGAGGCTCCCCCGGAAGCCGTCGACATCGTCGGCACCGGCGGCGACGGCTCGGGTTCGGTCAACGTCTCGACCTGCGCCTCCTTCATCGTCGCGGGCGCCGGCGTGCCCGTGGCCAAGCACGGCAATCGCGCGCTGTCGTCGCGCTCGGGCGCCGCCGACGTGCTGGCCTCGCTCGGCGTCAAGATCGACCTGAGGCCCGAGCAGGTCGGGCGCTGCGTGAAGGAGTGCGGCATCGGCTTCATGTTCGCCCCGGCCCATCATCCCGCCATGAAGAACGTCGGCCCGACCCGGGTCGAGCTCGCCACCCGCACCATCTTCAACCTGCTCGGACCGCTGTCCAATCCGGCCGGCGTCAAGCGACAGATGGTCGGCGTGTTCTCCCGGCAATGGGTGCAGCCGCTGGCGCAGGTGCTGAAGAACCTCGGTGCGGTCTCCGTCTGGGTCGTGCACGGCTCCGACGGGCTCGACGAGATCACCCTCACCGGCCCGACCTTCGTCAGCGCCCTCCACGATGGCGAGATCCGCAACTTCGAGATCAACCCCGCCGATGCCGGCCTCGAGCGCTGTCACGCCGATGGCCTCAAGGGCGGCGACGCCGACGCCAATGCGGTGGCGCTGCAGAGCGTGCTCGACGGCATGCCGAGCCCCTATCGCGACGTCGCGCTCATGAACGCGGCCGCGGCTCTGGTCGTCGCCGGCCGTGTCAAGGACCTCAAGGAAGGTGTCGCGATCGGCGTGAATTCGATCGACAGCGGGGCCGCCGCCGCCCGGCTGAAGCACCTCGTCGCGGTCTCCAACGGCTGAGCCTCGCATGTCGGACATCCTGACCAGGATCGAGGTCTACAAGCGCGAGGAGATCGCCGCCGCCAAGCGCGCCCGGCCGCTCTCGGCCGTCGAGGCAAGCGCGAAGGCCGCCGGCGCGCCGCGCGGCTTCGTGCGCGCGATCCGGCAAAGGCTCGCGAACGGCGACTATGCGCTGATCGCCGAGATCAAGAAGGCATCGCCGTCAAAGGGGCTGATCCGCGCCGATTTCGACCCGCCGCAGCTTGCCCGTGCCTATGAGGCCGGAGGCGCCGCCTGCCTGTCGGTGCTGACGGATGCGCCCTCCTTCCAGGGTCATCTCGATTTCCTGGTCGCGGCGCGCGCGGCGACGTCGCTGCCCGCCTTGCGCAAGGACTTCATGTTCGACACCTACCAGGTCGCGGAAGCCCGCGCCCACGGCGCCGACTGCATCCTGATCATCATGGCCGCGCTCGACGACGCGGCCGCGAAGGACATCGAGGACGCCGCGATCGCCTACGGCATGGACGTGCTGATCGAGATCCACGACCGCGCCGAACTCGATCGCGCGCTGAAGCTGCGTTCGCCGATGATCGGGATCAACAACCGCAACTTGCGCACCTTCGAGACCACGCTTGCGACCAGCGAGGCGCTGGCGCCGCTGATCCCGCGCGACCGCCTGATGGTCGGCGAGAGCGGCATCTTCACGCCGGCCGATCTCGCCCGGCTCGCGCGCGTCGGCATGTCGACCTTCCTGGTCGGCGAGAGCCTGATGCGGCAGGCCGACGTGGCCGCCGCCACGCGCGCGCTGCTCGCCCGCGAGGCGGCGCCCCGCGCCACGGGCACGCGCTGACATGGCGCGCCGCTCCTCGAAGACAGGCCCCGCGCTGACCCACATCGGCGCCTCCGGCGAGGCGCGCATGGTCGACGTCTCGCAGAAGCCTGCGACCGAGCGCGTCGCGGTCGCCGAAGGCCGCGTCGTCATGACCAGGGCGACGCTCGACCTCATCCTGTCCGGCAACGCCAAGAAGGGCGACGTGCTCGGCACCGCCCGGATCGCCGGCATCATGGCCGCCAAGCGCACCTCCGAGCTGATCCCGCTCTGCCATCCGCTGGCGCTGTCGAAGGTCACCCTCGACATCGAACCCGATGCGAAGCTGCCAGGCTGCCGCGTGAAGGCAACGGTGAAGGTCACGGGTCCGACCGGCGTCGAGATGGAGGCGCTGACCGCGGTCTCGGTCGCCTGCCTGACCATCTACGACATGATCAAGGCGGTGGAGCGCGGCGTGCGGATCGAGGGCATCCATTTGGTCGAGAAGAAGGGCGGCAAGTCCGGCCACTATCGCGCCTGATCGTCTCGAACGATCGTCGAACGGCCCGCAACCTGATTGCAAGCCGACGGCCGTGCGGTCAAAGTCCGGGACATGCGCATCAACCGCACCGATCTTGCCGACTTCGCCTACTTCCTGGCGCTTGCGAAGCATCGCAGCTTTCGTCGGGCCGGCCTCGAACTCGGCGTCAGCGCTTCCGCACTGAGCCACTCGCTGAAAGGACTGGAGGCGCGGCTGGGTGTACGGCTGTTCAACCGGACGAGCCGGAGCGTCACCCTTACCTCCGCAGGGGCAGAGCTGCAAACAGCGCTTGCGGCTCCCTTCGATGCGATCGGCAGCGCGGTGGAGGCGCTGAACCGCTATCGGGCCGAGCCCGCAGGGCGGATTCGCCTCAACGTCCTGGAGCACGCGAGTTCGCTGCTGCTTGGCCCGGTTCTCCCGGTCTTCGTCGAACGCTATCCAGGTATCGAGGTCGACGTCGCCGTCTCAAACTACCTGGTAGACGTCGTCGCGCAAGGGGCTGATGCCGGCATACGGTACGGCGGCACGGTCCCGGAAGACATGGTTGCACAGCGTCTGTCAGGCGACATCCGCTGGGTCGTGGTGGGAGCGCCCGCCTATTTCGACCGCCACGGCGTGCCCGCGCACCCGCGCGATTTGTACGATCACCAGTGCTTGCGCGTACGTCTGGGCGACGACAGCATCTATCATTGGGAGTTCGAGAAGGACGGCGAGGAGCTTGCCATCGACGCTCCGGGCGCGATCACCATCGATGAAACCCCATTCGCGCTCGCGCTGACCGTGGCCGGGACAGCCGTCGCCTATTTGCCTGCGCCTTGCGCCGCACCGCTGATGTCGCAGGGACTCTTGCGCAGCGTCCTCGACGACTGGGCACCCCTGGGGCCGGGCTTCCACATCTACTATCCGGGCCGTCGCCAACTGCCGACGGGGCTGCGCCTGCTGATCGACCTGATCCGCGAGATGCAGCCGTTGGCATTCTGACCCGACGCACCGTCATCGCGAGGAGCGAAGCGACGAAGCGGTCCAGACGGCCTCCGCGGTAACGATCTCGATAGCGGACCAGTTGCCAGAGGCACGCTACGAGGACCGGCGCGGCGTGAAGGATCGATGAATGCGGCTCATCGCTTCATCGCACGGCCAGGGGATGATGACCGACCGCGGCGCGGCTTATGTTCCGTGCACAGATGACGTGTAAGGCGCCACCGCGTTCGCCGACGACGGTGCTCGCCCGAGCCAGCTCTCGCCGTGCATCGCTCATCGTTTCACCAGCGCGAGAGGAGGAATAACCGTGCTTGCGACAGTCATGTACGGACCCCGTGACGTCCGTTTCGAACAGGTCGATGATCCCAGGATCGCCAAACCCACCGATGCCATCATCAAGTTGTCGGCCACCTGCATTTGCGGATCCGACCTCTGGCCTTATCGCGGATTGCAGCCAATGGACGCTCCAGCCCATATGGGCCACGAATACTGCGGCATCGTCGTCGAGGTCGGCAGCGAGGTCAGAACCGTTCGCCCCGGCCAGTTCGTGGTCGGCTCCTTCTGCCTCTCCGACAACACCTGCCCGCACTGCAGGTTCGGCTTTCACTCCTCCTGCGTGCAGCGCGAATTCATGACGGGAGCGCAGGCGCCTTACGCGCGCGTGCCGCTGGCCGATGGCACGCTGGTCGCTACGGCTGAAGTACCGGACGATGATCTCGTACCGCACCTGCTGGCGACGTCCGATGTGCTCGGGACCGGCTGGTACGCCGCCGATGCCGCCAATGTCCGTCCCGGATCGACGGTGGCCGTCGTCGGCGACGGCGCCGTGGGATTGATGGGCGTCCTGGCCGCGAAGGAGAAGGGCGCGGAGCGCATCATAGTAATGAGCCGGCACAAGAGCCGGCAGGAATTGGCGCGGGATTTCGGTGCGACGGACATCGTGGCCGAACGCGGGTCAGCAGGCGTCGGGCGCGTGAAAGAGCTCACGGAAGGAGTCGGCGCGGACTCCGTTCTGGAGTGCGTCGGCACGCAGGAATCCATGACGCAGGCCATCGACTCCGTGCGCCCGGGCGGCTCGATCGGCTATGTCGGGGTCCCTCACGGCGTGACGTTCGACGGACAGGCAATGTTCTTTGCGCAACGGCGCATGCTCGGAGGCCCGGCTCCGGTCCGTCGGTTCCTGCCCGACCTGATGGATCGTGTTCTCGCAGGCAAGATCAAGCCCGGCAGGGTGTTCGACCTCGCGCTGCCTCTCGCCGATGTCGCGGAAGGCTATCGTGCAATGGACGAACGGCGAGCCATCAAGACGATGCTCACCCTGTGAGACCGCGGCGGCGTCGCATGTCGGTAACCGCGATGCCGCAGCCCGGCACGGCCCCGAGCCTCGTAGCGACCTTGCTGCCGATCATGGGGGTGGTCTTCGTCGCCTTTCTCGTCATCGGCATCGCGATGCCCATCCTTCCGCTCCACGTGCACGACGGCCTGGGACTGGGCACTTTCGTGGTCGGCCTGGTCGCCGGCAGCCAATTCGCGGCCTCGCTGGTCTCGCGGCCATGGGCCGGCAACTTCTCCGACAGCAGGGGAGCCAAGCGCGGCGTGGTCGCCGGCCTGCTCGCTGCCGCGGCATCGGGGATTCTGTACCTGGCGTCGCTTGGCTTTACCGAAGCGCCCCTGACCTCGGTCGCGGTACTCCTCCTCGGTCGAGGACTGCTGGGCGGCGCGGAAAGCTTCATCATCACGGCTGCGGTCAGTTGGGGGCTGGCGCTCGTCGATGCCGGGCGCACCGGCAAGGTCATCGCATGGGTGGGTGTGGCGATGTTCGCGGCCTTCGCGATCGGCGCGCCAGTGGGCGCCGCGCTGTACGTCAACTACGGCTTCGCCGCAATCGCGGTCGCGACCGCAGCGGCTCCACTGATCCCGCTGCTGCTCGTGGCGCGGCTTCCCGCGGTTGCGCCGATGGATCAGGTCCGCTTCTCATTCGTCAAAGTGATCGGTGCCGTCTGGGTACCGGGCCTCGGCTCGGCGCTCGGCAGCGTGGGGTTCGGAGCCGTGACCACGTTCGTCGCCTTGCTGTTCGCGAGCCGCGGATGGCCCAACGGGTGGCTCGCCTACACGGCCTACGCGGTCGCCTTCATCATGGCGCGGATATTCTTCAGCCATGTGGCTGATGCGCTCGGCGGGGCCAAGGTCGCGCTGGTGTGTGCGGTCATCGAAGCCGTCGGACAGACACTGATTTGGCTCGCCGTTCGACCCGAGTTGGCCCTGGCCGGCGCGGCGCTCACCGGATTCGGTTTCTCGCTGGTCTATCCCGGCTTCGGCGTCGAGGCGGTCCGCCGCGTGCCTGCCCAGAGCCGCGGTCTGGCCATGGGAGCCTACACGGCCTTTCTCGACCTCGCCCAGGGGTTCGCGAGCCCCGTGCTCGGCCTCGTCGCGACCGGTGCGAGGTTGAACGTCGTCTTCCTCGCCAGCGCCCTGATCGTGGTCTGCGCCGCCATCGTCGCAGCGTGGCTGTTGGCACATCCGCCGACCCCGGACGCGGCCTCGCAATGAGGATGCGATGAGTGGAACATGATCACACGCAGAGACGTGATCGCCTGCGGCAGCGCCGCCGCAGCCCTCGAGATCAACCGGCTGTCGGCGCTGACGCCCGAAACGCACAAGGAGTCCGAAATGGAACTCGACATCAAGAGAAACGGTTCGCGTGCCTCACAAAGGGGCCCTGACGGCTGGTTCACCGGGATGGTTCGGATCGACCCGCTGTTCCAGGCTCCCGATCCCGCTCGCGCAGGCGGCGCGCTGGTTACGTTCGAGCCGGGCGCCCGTACCGCGTGGCACACGCATCCGCTCGGTCAAACCCTGATCGTCACCGCCGGGCTCGGATGGGTCCAGCGCGAGGGAGGCACGATCGAGGAAGTCCGGCCCGGCGACGTGGTCTGGTTTCCGCCGGGCTTGAAGCACTGGCACGGCGCTGCGCCAACCACGGCAATGACCCACATCGCCATTCAGGAGTCCCTCGGCGGCAAGGCCGTCGACTGGATGGAGAAGGTCAGCGACGAACAATATCGGAAGTGAACGGCCGCACCTTCTCGTCGGCTTCGGGCCGAGACCTGCCGCGGCGTGCCGGCTAATTCGGCACCGTCGTCTTCGGCGCGGGGCGCGCGGCCGCGTTCAGCGTGGTGGCGCCGTGCAGGAAGTCGAAGGCCGCGTGCAGCGCCTTGTCGTCCTTCTCGTCGGGCGGAACGTAGGATTGCGAGCCGGTCTGCTCGCCGCCGCCGACCGCGGAGAGATGGCCGCGCATCGACGCCTCGCCCATGGTGTCGTTGCGGCCGCTGAGTTCGGGCGGAACGTCCTGCAGGATCTCGATGTCGGGCGCGATGCCCTGGGCCTGGATCGAGCGGCCCGACGGCGTGTAGTAGCGCGCCGTGGTCAGCGCCAGCGCGCCGTTGGCGGAGCCGAGCGGAATGATGGTCTGCACCGACCCCTTGCCGAACGAGCGCGTGCCGATCAGGGTCGCGCGCTTGTGATCGTGCAGCGCGCCGGCCACGATCTCCGAGGCCGAGGCCGAGCCGCCATTGATCAGCACGACCAGCGGCTTGCCCTTGGTGAGGTCGCCGCCATGCGCGGTGTAGCGCTGGGTCTCTTCCGGGTTACGGCCGCGCGTCGACACCACCTCGCCACGGCCGAGGAAGGCGCTGGACACCGAGACCGCCTGGTCGAGCAGTCCGCCAGGATTGTTGCGGAGGTCGACGACGTAGCCGGCGAGCTTCTCCGCCGGGACATCCCTGGAGATCGATGCGATCGCCTTGCGCAATCCATCGGTGGTCTGGTCGTTGAACGAGGTGATGCGGATGTAGCCGATATCGCCCTCGGTGCGATAGCGCACCGGCCGCACATGGATGATCTGCCGCGTGATCGCGATCTCGAGCGGCTTGTCGGCGCCCTTGCGCACCACGGTGAGCTTGGTCTTGGTGTCGACCGGCCCCTTCATCTTGTTGACGGCCTGCTCCAGCGTCATGCCCTGCACCGCCTCGCCGTCGATCTTGGCGATCAGGTCGCCCGACAGGATGCCCGCCTTGGCCGCCGGCGTATCGTCGATCGGGGCCACGACCTTGACGAGGCCGTCCTCCATGGTGACCTCGATGCCGAGGCCGCCGAACTCGCCGGAGGTGGTCTCCTGCATCTCGGTCCACGACTTCGCGTTCATGTAACGCGAATGCGGGTCGAGCGAGGTCACCATGCCGGTGATCGCGCCCTCGATCAGCTTGGCGTTGTCCGGCTTCTCGACGTAGCTCGCCTTGACCCGCTCGAACACCTCGCCAAACAGGTTGAGCTGCGAATAGGCGCTATCGGCACCCGCCGCCGCCCGCGCGCCGGTCACCCAATTCCCGCCGTGGGGGCCGGTCACCAGGAGGGTCAGGGAGGCGCCCGCGAGCGCGCCCAGGGGGAACAGCAGGGACTTCCGCATGGATGAGCTGGCCTTTATCGGTTGCGGTCGGACCGAGCCTGCAAATGGCGATCCAGCCCGCTTCTCACAATAGCTTTCCGGTTTCTTCAAGGCCAGTCTGCCAGGTCGACGGCCTGGTCCCGAAACCCCGCTTGTCGCGGGTGCCGAGCCAATAGCCGAATTGCGGCGGCACGTTGCGGAACGGCCCCTCGACGCCCAGTTTCAGGGCGGCATCCATCGGCCAGTTGGGATTGTTGAGGATTTCGCGTCCGACCGCGATCAGATCGGCCTGGCCCCGCCTGAGAATCTGCTCGGCCTGGTCGCCATGGATGATCAGCCCGACCGCCATGGTCATGATGTCGGCATGGTGCTTGACGTAGTCCGAAAGCGGCACCTGGTAGTTGTACTTGATCTCCTTGCCGAGAATCGGCGCGACGTCGGTGATGCCGCCGGAGGAGCAGTCGATCACGTCGACGCCCTTGCCCTTCAGGATGGTCGCGAGCTTCACGCTCTGCTCCGGGCCCCAGCCGGCATTGTCCTCGACCGACAGCCGCACGAACAGCGGCTTGCCCGCCGGCCAGTGCTTCCGCACCGCCTCGGTGACCTCGATCAGGAACCGCATGCGATTGAGCTCGGAGCCGCCATAGGCGTCGTCGCGCTGATTGGAGCGCTCGGACAGGAACTCGTGCACGAGATAGCCGTGCGCGCCGTGCAGCTCCAGCACGTCGAAGCCCGCCTCATGCGCCCTGCGCCCGGCCTGTCCCCAGGCCTCGACGAGGTCCTTCACCTCGGCTGTCCCGAGCGCGCGCGGCACCGGCCATTTTTCGCTGTGGGCGATGGCGCTGGGAGCAACCGGCGTCCAGGCGTCCCAGTCCTCGATCTCCGGCCTTCGCGTCAGCGGGCCGTCGCCTTCCCAGGGCCGGTTGGCGCGCGCCTTGCGGCCGGAATGGCCGAGCTGGATGCCGGCGACCGCGTTCTGCTCATGGATGAACTTCACCAGCCGGCCGAGAGGCGCGATGAACTTGTCGTCCCAGATGCCGAGATCGCCGACCGTGCCGCAGCCGCGGCGCTCCACCTTGGTGGACTCGACGATCACGAGGCCGGCGCCGCCGGCGGCGAACTTGCCCGCATTCATCAGGTGCCAGTCGGTCGGAAATCCCTTCACCGCCGAATATTGATGCATCGGCGGCACCACGATCCGGTTGCGCAAGGTGACGTCGCGGACCGAAAGCGGCGAAAAGAGCTGAATTCCGGACATGACGTTTTCCCCGCGGCGGTCGTCTTGGCGACGGCGCGCCGACGATATACGGATCGTTGGATACGGCAAAGCCGCCGCGCGCCGGTCGCCCGGAAGCCATGCAATTTTGGGATGGTATCCGGCTCTTGGACGCGATAGGCGATGAGACAAAGGAAGATCCGAGTCCCCGGGGAGGACAACAATGAACGAAACAATCCGGCCGCAACGGAACGTCGAGCTCGGCGCCAGCAACGAAACGTTCCAGAACCTGCACGAGTTCGTGCGCAAGGCGCGCGCCAATCTCAACCAGAACGCCTGGGACTACATCGTCGGCGCCGCCGAGACCGAGACCACCATGCGCCGCAACCGCATGGCGCTGGACGAGATCGCGTTCCGCCCGCGCGTGCTGCGCGACGTCCGCAAGGTCGACGGCTCGGTCGAGCAGTTCGGCCGCAGGCTGCGCCTGCCGGTGGTGCTGGCCCCGGTCGGCGCGCTGGAGATATTCGATCCCAATGGTGCCGCGGCCGTGGCGCGCGGCGCTGGCGCATTCGGCGCATCGCACATGCTGAGCTCGGTGTCGGAACCCGGCCTCGAGAAGGTCGCCGAAGCCGCGCCCGACGCGCTGCGCTTCTACCAGCTCTATGTCCGCGGCGACGACGCCTTCGTCGAGGACGTGGTCAGCCGCTCCATCAAGAACAACTATGCCGGCTTCTGCCTGACGGTCGACACCGCCCACTACAGCCGTCGCGAACGCGACATCGCCAAACGCTATGTTCGCGAGAGCCGGCTGCGCGCCACCGGCGGCGACTACCAGAAGGGACTGAACTGGCGGACCGTGAAGCTCGTCAAGGACAAGTTCAAGATCCCGCTCATCATCAAGGGCATCGCGACGGCCGAGGACGCGCAGATCGCGATCGACCATGGCGTCGAGTGGATCTACGTCTCCAACCACGGTGGCCGCCAGCTCGATCACGGCCGCGGCGCCATGCATGTGCTGCCGGAGATCATCGACGCCGTGAAGGGCCGCGCCAAGATCATGGTCGATGGCGGCTTCTGCCGCGGCACCGACGTGGTGAAGGCGATCGCGGCGGGCGCCGACCTCGTCGGCATCGGCCGCCTGCAGTGCTGGGCGCTGGCCGCCGCCGGCGAAGCCGGCGTGACGCGGATGCTGGAGCTGCTGGAGGACGAGGTGCTGCGTTGCCTCGGCCTGCTGGGCGCGACCTCGTTTGCCGAGGTCAACAAGGCCTGCCTGCATCCGGCGACGGCCACCAACGCGCCGAGCGTGTTCAGCGCGTTTCCGCTCTTGGACATCGAGCCATACCGGTACTGAGGTCAAATGACGGCTCTCTCCCCCGGCAGCGCCGACGCCCTCCTGTTCGATCTCGGGCGCGTGGTGCTCGACATCGACTTCTCCAGGGCGATCGCCTGCTGGGCGGGGCACGCGGGCTGCGCGCCCGAGACCATCGTCGCGCGCTACGTGCGCGACGAGGCCTACCGGCTGCACGAGGTCGGCAAGCTCAGCGACGCCGCCTATTTCGAGACGCTGCGCACAGCCCTCGGGATTGCGATTTCCGACGACCAGTTCCTGGAGGGCTGGAACGCGATCTTCGCCGGCGCGATGCCGGACATCGCCCATCACTTGCCGCGCGCGGCGCGGCACATGCCGCTCTATGCCTTCTCCAATACCAACGCCCCGCACGTCGAATATTTTTCGAAGGAATTCGCCGGCCTGCTCGGCCACTTCCGCGAGATGTATCTGTCCTCCAGCATCGGCCTGCGCAAGCCGGACGCTGCCGCCTTCGACCATGTCGTGCGGGCGATCGGCCTGCCGGTCGGGCGCGTCGTCTTTTTCGACGATCTTGCCGAGAACGTCGAAGCTGCGCGCGCCCGGGGTCTGCAGGCCGTGCACGTCACGACGGCCGCCGATGTCGGCAATGCGCTGAAGGCGCTGGGGATCTGAGGCGGCAGCGCGCCCGGTCAGCGGATGAAGGTCGTCAGCGACGAGTAGCGCTTGCCGCGCTGGCCTTCGCCCGGAAGGAACTGGGCGAACACCTCGCGGACACGGACGGCCGGCGACGCGTTGCGCAAGCTATCGTCCGATCGCGGCGCGTAGGTCGTACTGTCGTAGAGCGCGGCATCGAAGCGCCCGCGGCCCGCATCCTCGCCGAACATGGCGTCGGACACGACCAGCAGCGCAAACAGCGCCGCAGCTACGATGGCGCACTCCCTCAACACGGGCATCGGATGCGAGCCTCCCCTTTGCCGGGAGGATGCATGGCCGGCCGCGAAGGCCGGGTTTACGGCCGTGCGGCATCTTCCGGCACGGTTGGCCGCCGGTGAGCGGAATGCGGAGAATTCTAATCATGTCGGTCCCGGAGGACTGACGACGTAACCTGGGCAACCGTCGACAATGCGGACCGCAAGGGTTTTTCATGCCGTATCGCCCTTTTGCCTCCACGCCTCGGCTCGGCTAGAACGCCCCTTCGCGATTTGCGGAAAGCAGGAGTTTCGCCCGTGGCCCTGATGCCGGTTTCCGATGCGCTGGCCGCCGTGCTTGCGGGCGCCGCACCCATGCCCGAGGAGATGGTCGCGCTGGATGAGGCCTGGCACCGCGTGCTGGCGCGCGACGTCGCCGCCTTGCGCACCCAGCCGCCGCAGGCGATGTCGGCGATGGACGGCTATGCCGTGCGCGCGACTGATGCGGCGCGGGTGGATACGCAGCTCACCGTGACCGGCGAGGTCGCGGCCGGCCGGCCCTTTGCCGGGCATGTCGGGCCCGGTGAAGCCGTGCGGATCTTTACCGGAGGCGTCGTTCCCGACGGCGCCGACGCCGTGGTGATCCAGGAGGACACGGTCGCCGACGGCAGGCTGATCACGATCAAGGAGGCCGCGATCGCCGGGAGGCACATCCGCCCCGCCGGCGTCGACTTCCGCGAGGGCGACGTGCTGCTGAAGGCCGGAACCCGGCTCACCGAGCGCGACCTGTCGCTCGCCGCCGGCATGAATCATCCCCGGCTGCCCGTCCGCCGCCGGCCCAGGATCGCGATCCTCGCCACCGGCGACGAGCTGGTGATGCCCGGCACCACACCGGGCGCAGGCCAGATCGTGTTCTCCAACGGCTACGCGCTGCATGCGCTCGCCCGCGCCGAAGGCGCCGACACCGTCGATCTCGGCATTGCCGCCGACACCGTGAAAGCCACCACCGCCGGCATCCGCCGCGCCCGCGACAGCGGCGCCGATATCCTGATTACCACCGGCGGCGCCTCGGTCGGCGACCACGATCTGGTCAAGCCGGCGCTGGAGGCCGAGGGGTTTGAACTGGCGTTCTGGAAGATCGCGATGCGGCCGGGCAAGCCGATGATGCACGGCCGTCTCGGCGCCATGCGGGTGATCGGCCTGCCCGGCAATCCCGTGTCGTCCTATGTCTGCGGCTTCCTGTTCATGGTGCCGCTGATTCGCGCCCTCGCCGGCCGCAACGCGATTCACCACCGTCGCGAACGCGCCGTGCTCGGGCGCGACGTTCCCGCCAACGACGCGCGCGAGGACTATCTGCGCGCGAGGCTCGAACAGCGCGAGGACGGCACGCCGGTCGCGGTTCCCGTCAACCACCAGGACTCCTCGCTGCTGGCGAATCTCGCTGCGGCACAGGCGCTTCTCGTGCGCGCGCCGTTCGCGCCGAAGGCCGCTTCCGGCGCGCCTTGCGAGGTGCTGCGCCTGCCGGTCTGAGCGCTGCGCGCGCGGCAAGCCTCCGAGCTTCGGAACGTTCACGGTAAATTAAGTAGTTGCGGAACACATATCGAACATATAGTGTCCGTTCATGATTTGTTTCGAGAATTTCGCTGGCAACCGCTGAAATCCAGCGTCTCGGAATCGAACGACATCAACCCGGGGGATTTGGTCGAGATGTTGACGCGCAAACAATACGAGCTTCTGCGGTTCATCAGCGAGCGTCTGAAGGAAAGCGGCGTGCCGCCCTCCTTCGACGAGATGAAGGACGCGCTCGATCTGCGCTCGAAGTCGGGCATCCACCGCCTGATCACGGCGCTGGAGGAACGCGGCTTCATCCGCCGCCTGCCGAACCGCGCCCGCGCCATCGAGGTCATCAAGCTGCCCGAGTTGCAGGCCTCCGGCAGCGCCCGCCGCGGCTTCACCCCGAGCGTCATCGAAGGCAATCTCGGCAAGGTCCGCGGCTCGAGCGCGCCGGCGGACGAGGGCGAGCGCCCGGTCGCCGTTCCCGTGATGGGGCGCATCGCGGCCGGCACCCCGATCGAGGCGCTGCAGACCCGCAGCCACACCATCAGCGTGCCACCCGACATGCTCGGCTCCGGCGAGCACTACGCGCTCGAAGTGCGCGGCGACTCCATGGTCGATGCCGGCATCCTCGACGGCGACATGGCGCTGATCCAGCGCAACGAGAGCGCCGACACCGGCGACATCGTGGTGGCGCTGATCGACGACGAGGAAGCCACCCTGAAGCGCTTCCGCCGCCGCGGCGCCTCCATCGCGCTCGAGCCGGCCAACACCGCCTATGAGGTGCGCATCCTGCCGCCGAACCGGGTGAAGATTCAGGGCAAGCTGATCGGGCTGTACCGGAAGTACTGAGCACCGCCTTGCGGGCTCGTCATCCAGGCTGTTCTGGGACGGGCCGCTTGCCGAAAGCTACGTGCGAGACGGACGGAGGAAGCGTCCGCCCGTAGTTGCTGTGCCCTACGCCGAGTACGGATACAGGCTTGTCAAAGCGCCTGCGGTCGCGAACGGACGAATGGAATCAAACGCGCTCGCCCCCTGGTCCGTTCCTGATCAATCGGAAAAGATATTGTGATCGCGTGCCGCGCCTGCGAGCCGCAGATTTGCCTTCAACCGCGCAGACGTTTGGACGCTTCCACTCTGATAGAGGCCTGCGCCTCGAGGGAGGCGTGGGTTGCTATCTCGAACGAGGAGCACCTGCGATGTGTGACTACAGCCTGCATGCGGTTGCGACCCGCCCCGCTCAAGTCGGCGAGACGCTGGTCACGACGACCTTCCGCGGCACCTCGACGCGCGGCTTCGCCTCGGAGAGCGATCTCTCCTGCGCGGTCTGCCTGCTGCCGGGCACCGAGCTCGCCTTCGCCGATAACGTCCGCTACGACAATCGCTGGATCTGGACGCGCACCGTCAACTCGCGCGTCGGCAAGTTCGGCAAGGTCGATCCGCACATTCCCGATCGGCACCACGACGCGATCGAATTCCCCGACGGCAAGTCCGTACTGGTGACGCAGCTCGTCGAGGGCCAGCGCGCGACCGTGCTGCAGCTGCCGGTCACGCATGCGCCTGCCGAGCACAAGCCGCAGACAGCACCCGAGCGGCTGCCGCCGGTCACCCGCCTGCCGATCGGCTGACGGCTCACTCCTCGGCCTGCAGGTCGGCCTCCGACGGCGTTGCGTCCTTGTTGCGCGGCACAGCCGGCCTTGGCGCGAGGCTCGCTTCGATATTGCCATCGCCGGCGGCTGCCGGCGACCAGGGACGGCTTGCACCCCGCGGCCTGCCCGGCGCCACCGCAAATCCATCGCCATTCCGCGACAGCGCCAGCGCGCCCTGCCGGCGCAGGCGCTCCCGATCCACCACCATGGACGTGCACTCCGGAGCCGCAGGCGTTGCCGCCACCACGAGCGCGGCCCGGCTGCAATCATCCGCAAGCGCTTCGGCGCGCAGCGCCAGCGCGACCAGGCGACCGTCGGCAAGCGGGCTCACGCAGCCGGCATCGTCGCAGGAGACGCCATCGCCGAGCGAGGTGTCACTGACGGCCCGCGGATCGGCATCGGCTGCGAGCCACTCCCTCAAGAGAAAGGCGTCCTTGCCGGTGCGGATCAGATGCAGACGCCCGTCCCCGCCCCGCACCGCAACGCTGTGGCCGTCGCCGGCGATCAGAACGTCCGGCTGCCGCACCGACAACGCCCAGCCGATCGCAAGCGCCAGCACCAGCGCGCCGGCCCAGCGCAGCGGCGTGCGCAAGAGCCCCATCAGGATGATACCGATGCTCGCCGCGATCAGCGGCGCGATGCCGAACGCAGCGATGCGCCCGACCGCGCCGGGCAGCGCCGCAACGGCGCGCGCGACCGCGACCATCCAGTCGATGCCGATCCCCATCAGCCACCAGAACACCCCGTCGAGCCCGAACGGCGCCGCTAGGAGGCCGAGCAGGCCTGCCGGCATCACCAGCGCCGAGACCACGGGCATCGCCGCGAGATTGGCGAGCACGCCGTAGGGCGTGACGCGATGGAAATGGAAGGCGGCATAGGGCGTGGTCGCGAGCCCCGCCACAAGCGAGGCCAAGAACAGCATGACGATCTCGCGGCCGCCCCACAGCGCCACGCGCGCGGTCGCCGAATGCTCGGGCGAGGCGAACAGGTTCGGCATGCCGACCTGCACCAGCGCGACGAGGCCGAGCGTTGCCGCAAACGACATCTGAAAACTTGGATGCACCAGCGCCTCGGGCGCCATCGCGAGCACGATCATCGCCGCGACCGCCAGCGTGCGGAAGGTGATGGCGCGGCGGTCGACCATCACCGCGATCAGCACCACCGCCGTCATGAAGAACGAGCGTTGGGTGGCGACCTCCGCTCCCGACAGCAGCAGGTAGAACGCGGCCGCAACCAGCGCCGCGGCCGCCGACCATTTCTTGATCTGAGAGCTCATGGCCAGTCCTGGGATCAGCGCCAGCAGCGCGCGCACCGCGAAAAACACCACGCCGGCGACGACCGCCATGTGATAGCCGGAGATCGACAGCACGTGCCCGAGGCCGGAGATGAACATGGCGTCGTTCACCGGCGCGGTGATCGCATCGCGGCGTCCGGTGAGGAGCGCGGTGGCAATGGCGCGATTGTCGCCATCGAGCACGTTGCGGATGCGGAAATCGATGCCGTCGCGCAGTCCCTGCATGATCGCCGCGTAACGCAGTCGCAAGCCGCCGCCGTCCGGCGGCGCCGCGCTCGCAATCGCGCCCATGACGAAACCCGAGGCGCCGATACCCTGGAAGAACATGTCGCGGGAAAAATCGTAGCTGCCGGGCCGCACCGGAGCGAGCGGCGGCAGGAGCTGCGCCTTGAGCTGCACAAAACTGCCGACCTCGGGCGCCGTGCCCTTGCGCACCGACAGGCGAACGCGCTCGAGCCTAACCTCGCTGCGCGGCGCGTCCATCTCCGTCACGCGCAGCACAAAACGGTCGCTGCGCTCACGGATGTCGCGGGTCTCGACAAAACCCGACAACGATGTCGCATAGAGCGGTTTTGCCAGCACCGTGTGGGCGACCCGCGCGGACCGCACCGTCGCCGTGGCAAAGCCGGCGGCCACAGCGGCGATCATCACGGCGGACACGAACAGCCTGCTGCGCCTGAGCAGCACAGCGCTCGCCGTGAGCACAATCGCCGCGACCACCGTGACCGACAGCACCGGCTCGTGATCGGCTGCGAAATAAAGTGCAATGCCGCTGCCGAAGGCTATGGGCACCCAGGGCAACAGTCGCCCGGCGCCGGCCTCGGCCTTCACCCAGCCGCGCAGCGTCTCGGCGAGCGACGACCAGGCGCCGAACCCCGCCGGCGCAAGGCGGCCCCTGCCCGCCCTGCCCACAGGCCAGGTCCCGGCAATGCCCTGTTGCGAACGCTGCGGCCGGGACGGCTCGGCCATGACGCTTGACACCCTGCAATACGCTTGCGCGCAGCAAGGCTACCGGAGGGCGAGACCGCCGCGATAGGAGAACGGATGCAGAATGAACCGAAAAAGTGGCTGCGCCGCTAAATCAGCGGCTCTTTCGACGAGGCGTGGTGATTGACGATCTTCCAGCCGCCATCCTCGTGCACGATGACCCAGCTCATCTTGACCGTAAGCGGTGGACGTTCGCCGGCCAGATCAAACGAGAAGATCGCGGCCATGTTGATCACGCCGGGCGCGACCATCGCCGATGCCACCTCGGAGAATTTGACGCTCGGCGCGCGAAAGCGCGGCAGGCCGTCGAAATAGGCGGCGACGCCGTCGCGGCCGCGATAGAGTTTTGGGTTGGAGCCGAAGAAGAACGCGTTCTTCGCATAGAGTGAGGACAGCGCGGCGGCATCGAGCGTGGCGAAGCCCGCGGCCCATTTCGCCATGATGGCGGAGACGATGGCGTCGGCGTCGTCCTGCATGGCCTGCCCTCTCAGCCCTTCCTCAACCCTTGGCGACTTCCCTGGCAAAGGTGTCGCGCAGGCCGATGGTGCGGATGAACACCGGCCTGCCGGGCGACGAATCCTTGTCGCGCACGAAATAGCCCTGGCGTTCGAACTGCATCGGCTCGGTCGCGCTGCTCTCGGCGACCGACGGCTCGAGCCGCGCATCGGGGAGCATCTCCAGCGACTGCGGGTTGAGGTCGGCGGCGAAATTGGCCGCGTCCGGGCTCGGATTGGAGAACAGCTGGTTGTAGATGCGTACCTCGGCAGGCACCGACTGTGCCGCCGGCAGCCAGTGCATGGTCGCCTTGACCTTGCGGCCATCGGGCGCGTTGCCGCCCTTGGTCGCGGGATCATAGGTGCAGCGCAGTTCCACCACCTCGCCGGCATCGTTCTTGATGACGCCGGTGCATTTGACGAAATAGGCGTAGCGCAGTCGCACCTCGTTGCCCGGCGACAGGCGGAAGAATTTTTTCGGCGGGTTCTCCATGAAATCGTCGCGCTCGATGAAGATCTCGCGGCCGAAGGCGATCTTGCGCGTGCCGGCGGTGGGGTCGTCGGGGTGGTTGATCGCCTCGAGCTCCTCGACCTGCCCTTCCGGATAGTTCTCGATCACGACCTTGAGCGGCCGCAGCACCGCCATGCGCCGCTGCGACGTGCGGTTCAATTCCTCGCGGATGCAGAATTCGAGCATGCCGACGTCGACCACGCTGTTGGCCTTGGCGACGCCGATGCGCTTGATGAATTCGCGCAAGGCCGCCGGCGGCACGCCGCGGCGGCGCATGCCCGCGATCGTCGGCATGCGCGGATCGTCCCAGCCCGCGACATGGCCGTCGCGCACCAGCAGCGTCAGCACGCGCTTGGAGAGCAGCGTGTAGGTCAGGTTGAGCCGCGCGAATTCGTACTGGTGCGGCTTTGACGGCACCGGCAGCTTTTCGATGAACCAGTCGTAGAGCGGCCGGTGGTCCTCGAACTCCAGCGTGCAGATCGAATGCGTGATGCCCTCGATCGCGTCCGACTGGCCGTGGGCGTAGTCGTAGCTCGGGTAGATGCACCATTTGTCGCCGGTGCGCGGATGATGTGCATGCAGGATGCGGTACATCACGGGGTCGCGCAAATTGATGTTGGGCGAGGCCATGTCGATCTTCGCGCGCAGCACGCGCGCGCCGTTCGGGAACTCGCCGGCCTTCATGCGGCGGAACAGGTCGAGGTTTTCCTCCACCGAGCGGTCGCGGAATGGCGAGTTCTTGCCGGGCTCGGTCAGCGTGCCGCGGGAGGCACGGATCTCCTCCTGGGTCTGGTCGTCGACATAGGCGAGGCCGGCGCGGATCAGCCCCTCGGCCCAGTCGTACAGCCGCTCGAAATAATCGGAGGCGTAGAACAAGTTCTTGTCCCAGTCGAAGCCGAGCCAGCGCACGTCGGCCTGGATGGAATCGATGTATTCCTGCTCCTCCCTGACCGGATTGGTGTCGTCGAAGCGCAGATGGCAGCGGCCGGCAAACTCTTGCGCAATGCCGAAATTGAGCGCGATCGACTTGGCGTGACCGATATGCAGATAGCCGTTCGGCTCCGGCGGGAACCGGGTCACGATCTCCTTGTATCTGCCCTGGTCGAGATCGGCCTGGATGACGTCGCGAATGAAATCGCGCCCCACCTCAGTCGCCACCGGTTCTGTCGCCATTCGCCAATATCCTGTCGGGAAATCAGCGGTCCTTCTGCCAAATTCGATGGCGGCAGCCAAGCCCTGATACGAGCCCTGATCCAAGCCGGGTGCTTCGCCGGCAGGCTTTAGTTATGCGCAAGTCCTGCTATACACCACCGCTTCCAACGCATGGGCCGCTCCCTTCATGACCGATTCCGTCGTCACGCGCTTTGCCCCCTCGCCGACCGGCTTCCTCCATATCGGGGGCGCCCGCACCGCGCTGTTCAACTGGCTCTATGCGAAGAAGCACGGCGGCCGGATGCTGCTCAGGATCGAGGACACCGACCGCGAGCGCTCCACCAAGGAGGCGATCGACGCCATCCTCGACGGGCTGAAATGGCTGGAGCTCAACTGGGACGGCGAGGTCATCCACCAGTTCAGCCGCGCCGCCCGCCATCGCGAGGTCGCCGAGCAACTCTTGGCCGAGGGCAAGGCCTATCGCTGCTACGCCACGCCCGAGGAACTGACCGCGATGCGCGAGAAGGCGCGCGCTGAAGGCCGCACGCGCCTCTACGACGGCCTGTGGCGCGATCGCGATCCCGCGACCGCGCCGTCAGGCATGAAGCCGACCATCCGCCTGCGCGCGCCGCAGACCGGCGAGACCGTGATCGAGGACCAGGTGCAGGGCCGCGTGGTCTGGCAGAACGAGAACCTCGACGACCTCGTGCTGCTGCGCGGCGACGGCACGCCGACCTACATGCTCGCGGTCGTGGTCGACGACCACGACATGGCGGTGACCCACATCATCCGCGGCGACGATCACCTGATCAACGCGGCGCGCCAGAAGCAGATCTACGACGCCATGGGCTGGGCGCTGCCCAGCATGTCGCACATCCCGCTGATCCACGGCCCGGACGGCTCGAAGCTCTCCAAGCGTCATGGCGCGCTCGGCGTCGACGCCTACCGCGCCATGGGCTATCTGCCGGCGGCGCTACGCAATTACCTCGTCCGGCTCGGCTGGAGCCACGGCGACCAGGAGATATTCTCCACCGGGGAGATGATCGCGGCCTTCGACCTGTCCGGCATTGGGCGAGCGGCGGCACGCTTCGATTTCGCCAAACTGGAAAACCTCAACGGCCACTACATCCGCGAGGCCGACGATGCGACGCTGGTGAAGATGTTCGAGGACGTGCTCGACCACGTTCCCGGCCGCGCCGAGCTCAAGGCCAAGCTGAACGACGCCACGCGCGCGCAACTCCTCAAGGCGATGCCGGCCTTGAAGGAGCGCGCCAAGACCCTGATCGAGCTGATCGACGGCGCCTATTTCATCTTCGCCGACCGGCCGCTGGAACTCGATCCGAAGGCGGCCGCGCTGCTGACGCCGGAGAACCGGACGCTGATCGGGCGACTGCATTCCGCGCTTCAGAATGTCGGCGACTGGAGCGCCGCCGGCGCCGAGGCGGCGCTGCGCGCCTTTGCCGAGGAAAATAGTCTCAAGCTCGGCGCGGTCGCCCAACCGCTGCGGGCGGCGCTCACCGGTCGCACCACCTCGCCCGGGATTTTCGAGGTTCTGGACGTCCTGGGACGGTCGGAAAGTCTCGCCCGGCTTAACGATCAGGCTACGACGTAAGTAGCTCTTGGCCGGGTCCGTCTTGCAGCGCACACAGCAATAATATACCCATTCCACCCGTACCTTCTGGACATTCCGGCCTGCCCCGCCACGCCTTGGGCGCACCAGGTCCGGCCCGTTTCATAGATATCATCGGGGATAACGATGGACGTAAAATCCAACACGAAAACCGCAACGCTGACGGTGGGCAACAAGAACTACGAGCTCCCGATCCTCAGCGGCAGCGTCGGGCCTGACGTCGTCGACATCGGCAAGCTCTACGGCCAGTCGGGCCTGTTCACCTACGATCCGGGCTTCACCTCGACCGCGAGCTGCCAATCCAAGATCACCTATATCGACGGCGATGCGGGCGTGCTGGAATACCGCGGCTATCCGATCGAGCAGCTCGCCGAGCACGGCGATTTTCTCGAGACCTGCTACCTCCTGCTGTACGGGAACCTGCCGACAGCCGCGCAAAAGAAGGACTTCGACTTGCGCGTGATCCGGCACACCATGGTTCACGAGCAGATGGTCCGATTCTTCCAGGGCTTCCGCCGCGATGCTCACCCGATGGCGGTGATGGTGGCCTGCGTCGGCGCGCTCGCTGCATTCTATCACGACTCGACCGACATCAACGATCCGCGGCAGCGCATGATCGCCTCCATGCGGATGATCGCCAAGATCCCGACGCTGGCCGCGATGGCCTACAAATATTCCGTCGGCCAGCCCTTCGTGTATCCGAAGAACTCGCTGAAGTTCGCCGAGAACTTCCTGCACATGTGCTTCGCGGTGCCCTGCGAGGAGTACAAGGTCAGCCCGGTGCTCGCGGACGCGCTGGAGAAGATCTTCATCCTGCACGCCGACCACGAGCAGAACGCCTCGACCTCGACGGTGCGCATCGCCGGCTCCTCCGGCGCCAATCCGTTCGCCTGCATCGCGGCCGGCATCGCCTGCCTGTGGGGCCCGGCCCATGGCGGCGCCAACGAAGCCGCGCTCGCCATGCTCGCCGAGATCGGATCGGTCGACAAGATTCCGGAATTCATCGCCAAGGTGAAGGACAAGAACAGCGAAGTCCGCCTGATGGGTTTTGGCCACCGCGTCTACAAGAACTACGATCCGCGCGCCAAGATCATGCAGAAGATGTGTCACGCGGTGCTGAAGGAGACCGGCCACGGCGACGATCCGATGCTCAAGGTCGCCCTCGAGCTCGAGAAGATCGCGCTCAGCGACCAGTACTTCATCGACCGCAAGCTCTATCCGAACGTCGACTTCTATTCGGGCATCACGCTGAAGGCGATGGGCTTCCCGGTCTCGATGTTCACCGTGCTGTTCGCGGTCGCCCGCACCGTCGGCTGGATCAGCCAGTGGAGCGAGATGATCGAGGACCCGCAGCAGAAGATCGGCCGCCCGCGCCAGCTCTACACCGGCGTCGGCCGCCGCGATTACGTGGAGATGGACAAGCGGAAGTAAGCGCGGATCGCGTGAGAAATCAAAAGCCGGATGCGGTCGTCGCGTCCGGCTTTTTCTTTGTAGGGCGGATTACGCTCCGCTAATCCGCCCTACGAAACCCGCCGCCCCTTGTACATCGTCGCCAGCACGATATCGGCGGCGCGCACGCTCGGCGGCTGGTTGCCGGTCGAGAGGATCCCGTCGATTTTGCCGAATGCCTCGACCTGCTTGCGGCGCAGTTCGCTGTCGCTGAGCACCTCGCGCAGCGCATCGGCGAGTTTTTCAGGCGTGCAGTCTTCCTGCAAAAACTCCGGGATGACATTCTCGCCGATCACGAGGTTGGCCAGGATCACCGAGTTCACCTTGATGGCGCGGCGCAGGATCCAGGCTTCCATGCTGCCGGTACGATAGGCCGTCACCATCGGCACGCCGGCCAATGCCAGCTCGAGCGTCACCGTGCCGGATTTGGCGAGCGCAGCTTGCGCAATCCGGAATTTGGCGCGCTTCTCCTGCTCGCCGATCACGACTTGCGGCTGCACCGGCCATGTCTTGACGGCTTCCACCACCGCTTCCTGCAGATGCGGCATGGTCGGCAGCACCAGTTCGAACTTCGTGCCCTGTTCCTGCAGCCGC
>NZ_JAGWUA010000253.1 GCF_028868675.1 Bradyrhizobium sp. | reverse complement strand
CAAGCTGCCTGGCCAGGAGTTCGACCAGGTTGCGATAGTCGTCCTCGGTGGCGGGGACGATCTGCGCGAGGGTCGACCAGCCCCAGGACTGCACTCCGAGGAAACCTCCACGAAAGGCCGCGCGCTCCTTACCCTGCAGCCCGGCAGGGTCGCGTTCGCAGAACCGGAAGCCACCGGAGACCGCCCATTCGCCGGGCTCGGCGGGCGCATCGAACACGAACGTGTCGGACGGATCGAGCGCGATGGTGCGCAGGAGCTTCACAGCCGTGGCCCTCCGAGCCGCGGATCGAGCCAGGATGGCGTCGCGAGTGCCGTCGTGAGCTCGATTCGCTCGGTCACGTCCGTGCCGATGCGGCGCGTGAGCAGGCCGCCATGCTCGTCGATTCGGCGCACGGTTTGTCGTTCGCGCGGCATGCGGCTCAGATATTCGCGCGCAACGCCATCGAAGCCGTCGATCCGCCAATTGTCGAACGCCAGCATCAGGTATCTGGAAAAGCTCTCCGTCACCTGCGCAGCCCCCGCCTCGCCGAACCCTTCTTCGTCCAGCGCCGAGGCGAGCGGATGAACGCCTGGCTCCCCGTCGGTCATTGCGACGGTCCGGATCATGGCGCCGAACACGAGCCAGGCAGGCGGTTCGTCCTCATCGGCCGACATGGGCCATCCCAGCCGCCCCCCACCGACCAGCCCTCCATCAATTCGCACGCCATCCGGCCAGTCGATCGCGACCGCCTTGTTGGGCGGCGCGTAGGCTCGCAGGGCATCGGTCAGGGCAACCATGCCGGCATAGAAGGCGCGCCGAGCGGTGCGTAGCGGCTCGTCCGGCTGGAGCACGACGGCAAACTCCGCGAGGTCGAAGCGGCCGACATAGACCAGCGTGCCGGCGCCGCTCTCTGTTGCGATGCGACATGCGTGGGCAAACGCGTCGCCGCCCTCCCGTAACCGGACCAGAGTGAACGGCGGCGGCAACCGGATCGGTTCCGCCACGGAAACGTGATTGGTTGGGGTCGACGGCAGGCCGTCCTCCGCTATCCTTTTCTTGCCCGTGGAGAATGTCTATACGAGGTGCAGGTGAGGCGCGAGTCCGCCGTTCACGCCGCCTTGCGGGAGAGGTTAAGCTGGAGCAGCCGCCGAAGACGATCCTGATCTGCTCGTGCGAGGACACCATGCGTCTCGACACGGCCGCCGTCCGGCGTGGGTGTCCCGACAGCGACGTCAAGACGTTCCGTCACCTCTGCGGTGCAGAACTCGAGCATTTCCGCGATGCCGCCAAGGCACCTTGTGCGTTGACGGTCGCCTGCACACAGCAAAGCGCCCTGTTCAGAGACGAGGCCGGCGAACGCGACGACGACATTCGTTTCGTGAACATCCGCGAGAGCGCGGGTTGGTCGCGCGAAGGCGCGCAGGCGGGTGCGAAGATGGCGGCGCTGCTTGCCGCGGCATCCATCGCGGCACCGGACTATCCCCTGGTCACGCTGGCAAGCGACGGCGTCATCCTGATCTACGGGCGCGATGAGACCGCGATCGAAGCCGGCCGGCTGCTCGCCGATCATCTCGACGTCACGGTCATGCTCAAGCAGGCCGGAGACGTCACGCCTCCGGCAGCGACGGCCTTCCCGATCGTGAAGGGGACGATCAGGAACGCAAAGGGACATTTCGGCGCCTTCGAGCTTGCGATCGACGACTATGCCCGCCCCCGGCCCTCGTCGCGCGATCACTTCCTGTTTGACGCTCCCCGCAACGGCGCAACTTCGCGCTGCGATCTCGTACTCGACCTGTCGGGAGGAACTCCGCTGTTTCCGGCGCACGATCTGCGCGACGGCTATTTGCGCGCCGATCCCGGAGACCCCGCGGCCGTGCTCCGTGCCGTGCTGACCGCGCGCGATCTCGTCGGCAGCTTCGACAAGCCGAAATACATCGACTTTGCGCCCGGGCTCTGCGCCCATTCGCGCTCGCAACTGCCGGGTTGTCGCCGTTGCCTGGATCTGTGTCCGACCGGCGCGATCACGCCCAATGGCGACCATGTCGCGATCAACGCGGAAGTCTGCGCAGGCTGCGGGCAATGCGCGGCGGCCTGCCCGACCGGGGCAGCATCCTATGCCTTGCCGCCGGCGGATACCCTGTTGCGACAAATCCGCGCCATGCTGCTCGCCTATCATGAGGCCGGCGGCGCAACTCCGGTTCTGCTCCTTCATGACGGCCAGCACGGCGCTTCCTTGATCGATGCCCTTGCCCGCCACGGCGACGGCCTTCCGGCCAACACGCTTCCTCTCGCCGTCAACGAGCTCACACAGGTTGGGCTGGACGCGCTCGTCGGCGCGTTCGCCCATGGAGCGGCGGTCGTACGGTTTCTGCTGCGCGCCAAGCCACGGCATGATCTGACCGGGCTGTCGCAAACGATCGCCATGGCCGAGGCTATTCTTGCCGGCCTGGGATTCGACGGAAGGCGTGTCGCCACGATCGAAACGGACGACCCCGATGCACTCGGCGCGCAGCTCACCGGCATCGGAGCGCTCGCGACGGTCGAGACGCCTTCCACCTTCCGAACGGTCGGCAAGCGGCGTGAGCTGCTTCGATTCGGCCTGAGCGAGTTGCATCGCCTGGCGCCCAGACCGGTCGACGTCATTGTCCTGCCAAAGGGTGCGCCGATCGGCGCGATCGAGGTCGAGGCGGATGGATGCACGCTGTGCCTGTCCTGTGTCTCGGCCTGTCCGACGGGCGCGCTTCGCGACGATCCCGAACGCCCCGTTCTCAAATTCGTGGAAGATTCCTGCGTGCAATGCGGCCTCTGCCAAAGCACCTGCCCGGAGAAGGTCATCACGCTCAAGCCGCAGATCGACTTCGGCGCAGGCCGCGCGCCGGCGCGCGTGCTCAAGGAAGAGGAGCCTGCACTCTGCGTTCGCTGCGGGACGCCGTTCGGCGTCAAGAGCACGATCGATCGGGTCGCTGCAAAGCTCGAAGGCCGGCACTGGATGTATCCGGCGGGAGACAGGCGGATCGACGCCGTCCGGATGTGCGCCGACTGCCGCGTCGTCGTCATGAGCGAGCAGCAATTCGATCCGTTCAAAGGCGTTCCGGAACGCACGCCGCCGCGTACGACGGACGACTATCTCCGCCAACGAGAAACCAAGGATTAGCAGCACCTTGGGCCGGTGCAGCGCGCCACTGCCGAGCGCACTACCTCCCCGTCTCCCTCGGGAAAACGAGCGATCGATCGTCGAAATCCTCAACGGGCAGGCTGCTCGTGGGCGTGGAACCAGCGATTCCCAACGGTGACTGTGTCCCAGCTCCGGCCACCGCGCCGCCGACCGAGCGGGAGTGTGATCGCATTGCGCCAGTTGCAACAGCGATGAGAGCGGCGAAAATCAGTCCCGAGAGCATCAGGCGCTTCATGTGAACCTCCATTGGTTCAGCGCATTTCGAGGCCCCTTGAATAATGCGATGTTCGATGTTCCCGCTGTGAGCCGCTTCACACCTCTCTTTTCGTTGATGTTCCGGTGAATGTGGGGCACCAGCGCACGAGAACGCCGCACCCCCGGCTCATTTCGATGTTGCGCGCGCAAGAAATTCCGTGAGCGCCCTGCGATCATCGACCGATCCGATCCGCTGCTCCGGCATCTTGGTGCCGGGCGTATAGGCATTGGGGCCCACCTTGAACAACTCGGCGACCGTCTCGGGCGTCCAGATGATATCCAGCCTCTTCAGGGCATCGGAAAACCTGTAGCCGGGCAGCGAGGCGATCTTGCGGCCGTACAGTCCGGCCAGTGTGGGGCCTGCGCGCGGCAGTTCCTTCTCTGACAAGGTGTGACACGCGACGCAGGCTCTGAACACGTCGGCACCCCGGTCGCCCGCATAGGCCGCCAGCGGATCGGCTGCCGTCCCGAGCAGGTGCGATCCCAGGGGCGCGCCACTGCGCGCATTCCAGCGCCGGATTTTTCCGTCGGCCCCGCCAGTCAGCAGGGTCGCATTGTCCGGCAAGAATGCAGCCGACCATACCGGGAGCCCGGGTCCGACGATCGTACGGAGCACGTTGCGCGTCTTGCGATCGATGATCGCAATGGTCCCCCCGACGCCCGCGGCGGCTATGAGCCTGCCATCCCCTGTGCCGGCCAGTGCCACGATGGGCGCAGGCCCCGCTTGCAGTTCGCCGGTCACCTCACCGTCGGACGTCAAGACGCGTATCTTGCCATCTGCGGCGCCAGTCGCGATCTCGCCGTCGCTCCCGACCATGACCGCGTTGAGCGGAGACGGCAAAGCGATCACCACTGGCGTCCCGGTTACCAACGGCCAGATTCTCAGCGTGAGATCGTAACCGACGCTCACGAGACGCCGCCCATCCGGCGTGAATGCAACACCGTTGACGTTCTGCGCATGGCCTTCGAGAACCTGTTGCGCACCATCGGCGAGCGACCAGACACGAACAGTGTGATCCCAGGAAGCCGATGCCAGCTTCGTTCCGTCAGGCGAGACGGTCAGCGAAACGATCGGAGCAGTGTGCCCCTCGAGGACCTGATCGGGCTGCTCTCGGCCGCGCGTCCAAATCGCGATCCGCGCGTCGGCGCCGGCCGTCGCCATGCGTCCATCCCTGAGAAAGGCGACCGCATTCACCGCATCCGAATGGAAGCGAAGAACCTGCTGCGCAGCCTCCGTCTCTTGCGACCACAGGATTGCGGAAGTGTCGAAGCTGCCCGACAGGATGCTGTGGCCATCACCGGAGACGGCGATTGCCTTCACGGGCCCGCCGTGGCCAGCCAGTTGCGCACACGCCGTTCCCGAACCGGACGAGAGCAAGACGGCGACGAGGATCGCAGAGAGACCCGAGGACAAATTCATCAGCCATTCCATGCAACTGCACTGAGGAAGCCGGCCCCCTCCCCCCTGAACGGGCGAGATTGGTGTCTTGCCGTACCGGCTCCATTTGTCAGGACCGAGGCCGCTCCGGTCAACTCTCCTTCATCTCTCGTACGCTCGCCCTGGTCGATCCGGACGAGAGCCGATTTCCAACCGGGGCTCCTTCGAAATTGATCCAGCGCAACAATGAACGTCGTCGGGCCGCTACCATGCCGAGCTGCAGCAATGGAGACGAGGCAGGCGCGTCACGCGAACGCAGGCGTCAGGGGTGACGGCATGCAAATGCGATCCAAGGCCTATCTGCAAATGATCGCGCGGTTACGGGCGGTCTGCGGCTTGATGCCGCCGAGCAAGGAGCCGCTCTCTCAGGAGGCCTCTCCACTGCTGATTCTCATCGCCGTGGTGCTCGGGCTGCTGCTCGCGATACTGGAAATCGACCTGCACAGCGCCGATCTCCAAGCGCTCGGGCTGATGGGCGATGCAGTCGCCATTGATCCCACCTTCAAGAGCCCTTAGCACCGGATTGCCGAGGGGGACGGGGTTTGTCCGGCGCGTGGTTGGCACGCTCGGGAGCTGCGCTGCTTGTGTCTGGATCTCGCTCACTCAGTGGCCCATGCCCGGCATGACCTCGCCGTTGTAGCTCTCAGGGTTCTCTTGGCCCTCCAATCTTCGATGCCGACAACCGGGTCCGATATAATGATGTATATTTCGTATTGCTTTTAGCCGCACAAAAGATGTACTTTATGTATATCTAATAGTGACGTCCGAGCGCGGCTGGAAGGCAGGACGATGACTCACGTCGTCACCGACAACTGCATCAAGTGCAAGTACATGGATTGCGTCGAGGTCTGCCCCGTCGATTGCTTCTATGTCGGCGAGAACATGCTCGTCATTCACCCCGACGAATGCATCGATTGCGGCGTCTGCG
>NZ_JAGWUA010000252.1 GCF_028868675.1 Bradyrhizobium sp. | reverse complement strand
GGCGAGATGCGCTATCTCCGGCACTATGAGGGGATCGGACTCGGCGACTTCGCCGGCCAGGCGCTGTTCATCGGGCCGACCGCCTATGTCCAACTCTCGCCACGGACGCGCCTGACGGCGAGCTGGAGCGTGCAGGCCTGGGGACGCCCGGCGGGCTCCGGCGGCAATCTCGACCTCGTGAATTTCGAGCGCCATCAGGCCCGGCTTCTGTTTGGCGTCAATTTTTAGGCCGGCGCGGCCCGGTTTCGCGGCCTCTTTCACGCGGACTTGAAACTTCCCACCGCGGCCGGCGTAAGCCCCTGTGGTATTCCTGATGCGAGGTTCCAAAGGATCTTGGACATGAACCCGATAGACCTGGTCATTACCGTTTGCGCGGTGCTCTCGCCCGCGACCTGCGAGGAGCAGCATCTGGTATTTTCCTATGCCGGCTCGCCGCAGCAGTGCTCCATGGCCGCCCCGCCCTATATCGCCCAGTGGATCGGCGAGCATCCGAAGTGGACCGCGGTGCGATGGCGCTGCGAATTCCCGCACACCCACGACCGCGCCGACGCTCGCCCAACCTGGTCCGTCGTATAGCCCCCGCGCTACTTGTTGCAGTCCTTCAGGTCCTTGTCGGCGATCGAGAACACGGCATCCGCCCTGATCTCGATGTCGCGGACGAAGCATTGCCGCGCATCGGGGTAGGAGACCTTGGCGTCATAGCGGCCGGGCCCGACCCCGGTGATGCGCAAGCGCTCGTCGTGATCGACCTCCTTGTCCTTGTCGTTCAGGGTCTGGTTTGCTCCCCACTCGTTCTTGCCGGCCGGCGAGAGCTGGAAGCCGGAGATCGTGGCGGTCGTCAGATTCCACAGCCGGACGCCCTTGCCCTTGGATTGTGCGAGGCTCGCGCCCGGCATCGCAATCAAGAGAATGCCGACGGCAGTCAGCGTGCGCATGGTGACCTCCCTGTCACGTTGTCCGCTGTCCATTGACCACGGGTTTTCATTTCGGTTCAAGGTTCGCCGGCGCCGCCCTCAGCTCTGTCCTGATCCTGGCGAGCTCGGCTTCGCCGCGCCGGGCGCGCGGGATCGAGATCGGCACCTCCCGCACGATGCGGGCAGGGCGCGGCGACAGGAAGAACAGGCGGTCGCCGAGGCGGATCGCGTCGTCCAGGCTGTGCGTCACCAGCAGCGTCATCACCGGACGGCGGCCGACCAGGGTGGCGATCTCGTCGCGCAGCCGGCCGGCCAGGGTCTCGTCGAGCGAGGCCAGCGGCTCGTCGAGCACCAGGATGTCCGGATCGACCGCGAAGGCGCGGGCGAGTGCCACGCGGCGGGCGAGTCCCAGCGACAATTCGCCGGGATAGTGGGCGCGATGAGACTCCAGCTCCAGGATCCTGAACAGCTCGGCGAGCCGTTCGTCGGTGACGCCGGGCACGGCCAGCCGCACGTTCTGCTCGACCGTGCGCCACGGCAACAGCCGCGGCTCCTGGAACACCATGCCGATGCGGGCGTCCGGCGGGCGCGAAACGCGGCCGGCGAACTCGCGATCGAGCCCGAGAATGATCCGCAGCAGCGTGCTCTTACCGCAGCCGGAGGGCCCGATCAGCACGCCGACCTCGCCCGGGCGAAGCGAGAAGGCCAGCGGCGCCAGCACCTCGTGCGCCTCGCCCGCCGCGTTCCGGAACGTCTTGCCGGTGATATCGACCTCAAGCCGCACGGGGGCGCCACCGGGTCGACCGCGCTTCAAGCGGCTGCACGAGCAGGGTTTCGATGACGAGCACGACGGCCGCAAAGGTCAGCGAATAGGCGAGCAGCCGCGGCGTGTCGAACAGCTGGAAGGCGACGCCGATCTCGAAGCCGACGCCGTTCGGCCGGCCCAGGAGCTCGGCGACCAGCACGATCTTCCAGACCAGCGACAGCCCCGAGCGCGCGGCGGCCGCGACGTAGGGCGCAAGCTGCGGCAGCACGACATGCCGGAAGGTGCGCCAGCGCGACATCGCGAACACCGTCGCCATCTCATCCAGGGAGCTGTCGAGCGCGCGGGTGCCTTCGCGCAAGGTCACGACGGCGGTCGGCAGCTTGTTGATGGCGATGGCGGCGATCGCCGCGGTCTCCGTCAGTCCGGCCCAGATATAGGCGAGCACGATCACCACCAGGGCTGGCAGGTTGAGCAGCAGGATCAGCCAGGGATCGCCGAGCCGGTCGGCGAGCCTGACCCGGCCCATCAAATAGCCGAGGGCGCTGCCGAGCGACATCGCCAGTACGAAGGCGAGCGCGACGCGCGCGAGCGTCGCGCCGAGATGCAAGAACAGCGCGCCGGAGGCGGCCTCCGCGACGATCACGTTGAGCACCGCGGGCGGCGAGGGCAGCTTGGCGCCGCCGGCGAACAGCGCGGCGATCCACCAGATCGCGAGAAACAGGGCGAACGACAGGAGACGCAGCACCTCAGTCTCCGGTCACGGCGTGATAGAAGGTGCCGGGATCGAGCTCCGGCGCGGAGCCCACGAGGTCGCGGCCGCCGATCTCGGCCAGCACGCGATAGAGCACGCGCGCGTCGGCCTCTTCGTCGTCGATGCTGCGGCGGGGAATGCCCTCGCGATAGCGGTTGCGATAGGTCTCGAGCAGGGCGGCGTCGCTCGTGCCGGTCAGGGGCGCGATTTCATCCCAGGCGGCGTCCGAGGTCACGAGCAGGGTCTTGGCCTTGCGGGTCATCGCGATGAAGCGCGCCACCGTGTCGCGGTGGCCGGCGGCCCAGGCTTCATCGAAGACGTAGCCGACCACGCCGACCGGTCCCTTGGCGCCGAGTCTTGGCAGGATGTCCTCGATGCCGGCGAGGCGCCGAAAACCCTTGGCCTCGAGCTGGGCGCAGAAATTCCAGAAATTGAGGCTCGCATCCATCTCGCCATCGAGCGCCTTCGCCGCCAGTAGCGGCGGGGCGCCGTAGACGATGCTCGCCTCCGTCTTCAGGTCGATGCCGTCCTGCTTCATCCGCGCCTGCAACAGCAGCCAGCTCTTGTCGATCGGCCCGCCGGCGACCGCGAGCTTGCGGCCCTTCAGGTCGGCGAGCGTCCTGATCGGCGAGGCTGCCGGCACCATGATCGCGCCGAGCGCGCTGGAATAGGGATAGAAGGTCAGTTTCGCTCCGAGCGCGCGCTCGCGCGACACCCAAAGCCAGTCCGACAGCATGACGTCGGCATTGCCGGCGCGCATGGCGATCTTGCCGGCCTCGGTGCTGGCAAGCTCGGTGACCTCGAGCGACAGATTGGCCTCCTTGTCCAGGCCGTGCGCGCGGATGGCGGCCAGCTCCCAGGAGAACGTTCCGGTCTTCTGCACCGCAAGACGGATCGTGTCCGCCGCGTGGCCGGCCGCCGTTTGCGCCAGCACGAGGCCGATCGCGACCGCCAATGTCCGAACAAAAAGTCCCATCGCCTTTGCGCCGCTTCCCCGAACGTGTTCTTCTCCGGAGAATACGCATAGCATGGATTTGGTCGCAACCAGCGGGAGGACGGCCATGAGTTTGGCGGGACAGCTACGACCGATGGTCGCCGCACTGGCGGTGCTGGCCGCAACCGCGATGGCGGCGAAGGCGGAGGATGCCAACGATTACCCGACGGTCGCGCGCGCCGAATATGTGTTCGGCTGCCTGAAGGCGAATGGCGAGACGCGGCAGGCGATCGAGCAGTGCTCCTGCTCGATCGACGTGGTGGCCTCGATCGTGCCCTATGAGCGCTACGTCACCGCGGAAACGGTGCTCAGCATGGCGCAGGTCAAGGGCAACCTCGGCGGCGAGTTCCGCAGCTCCGAGCAGGCGAACGCCGCCGTCAACGAGTTGAGGCGCGCGCAGGCCGAAGCCGAGGTGAGGTGTTTTTAGCCCATGCGGTCATTCCGGGTTCGGCTCTTTGAGCCGCCCCGGAATGACGGCGCAAGAGCCGCTCACATCCCCGGCTTGTCGATGTCCCATTCGTTGCGGAAGACGTGGCCGTCGGTGTCCCTGGCCTCGGCGCGGAAACGCTTGGCGCCGTTCGAGACGTAGGTGAAGCGGATGTTGGGGTCCTCCGAGATCGAGATGCCGCCCTCCATCGCCAGCACGAGGCTGTCGTCCTGCCACAGCCGCAGCTGGTTGACGAAGAAGGCCGGGATGTAGAGCTGCGTCACCTGGTCCATTTGCAGTCCCGAATTGTTGGGATGGCCGATCATGATCTGCGCCTCGCGGATGCGGCTGGCGGGCACCTCGTCGGCCTTCGCAAACTGGCGGTAGCGCATCTGGCCGAGGCGTTTCTGTGCCTCCTCGGCATTCTTCGCCGCCGGCGCGGAGCAGCCGCCGGACGCCTTCACATAGGTCTTGGACGCGTAGAGCTGGCCGTCGCTGAGCTCGGCGACGGCGTGGACGTCGGTATAGTTGTTGACGCGCACTCGCGTCGAGATCTCCGAGACGTTGGCGTCAGGTCCGAGCTCGAACTTCGCCGCCATCGGCGCGGGATTGCGGTCGATCACCAGCGTGATCGACCGGATGCGCCTGGCGTCGCCGGGCGACAGTTTCGTGCGCAGCGTGACCGGGACGATCGCCGCGTCCTCGGCGCGATAGGGCATCTCGATGCCGATGACGTCGCCGCCGTCGTTGATCGGACGGTTGTTGAAGATGTCCTGGACGAGACCCGGCCAGGGATCATAGGCCTCCTCAGTGCGTGCGGGCGCGGCGAGCACGACGCCGAACAGGGCGGCGGCGAGAGGCAGGCGGAGAAGGAATCCGATCATGGTCGCGTCCTCGCGCAGGCGAAGCAGTGATCGCGGCAGAGCGTAGTGCGTCCGCTATTCCCATTCGATTTCCGAGAATGCCGCGGTTGCGTTGCGGGCATTATAATCGTCGAACAGGTCCCAATGCGAGCGTTCATTGGCTGCCGCCTGGTCTGCGGCGGCCTGGATCGGCTCGCCCTTGCGGTTCAGCGCGCGGACGTCGCCGAGCAGCGTCGTGAGATAACGCCGCTCGTCGGCGAGCGCTGCAGGCCAGTCGCTCACGGGACCGTGACCCGGAACGACGCGCTGCGCCGGGACGGCCTCGAGCTCTCCCAGCGCGGCGAGCCAGCCGCGGATGCTGCCGTCCATCACCGGAATGTGTCCGAGGAAGACCAGATCGCCCGCGAACAGGGTCTTCGTGGTTTCATCCAGCACCGTGAGGTCGCTGTCGGTGTGCGCAGGGGGCCACGCTCGCAACACCAGGCGGCGCGTGCCGAGGGCGAGCGTCAGAGTGCCGGAAACCAGCAGCGTGGGCGGCACGATCTTCACGGGGTCGATCAGGTCCTTGCCCATGATGCGGCGGAAATTGTCCAGATAGAACGGCCCGCGTGCGGTAAGCGCCCGCGGCAGATGGTTGTGGCCGACAAAGACAGTTCCCTCGCGGACGAAGGCGGCGTTGCCGAAGACGTGATCGGGATGGCCGTGGGTGTTGATGACGTAGCGGATCGGCTTGTCGGTCCGCGCCCGCACCGCCGCCAGCAGCGCCTCGCCCTCGCGCACGCTGCCGCCGGTGTCGATCACCGCGACGGCGTCGTCGCCGATGACGAAGCCGACATTGGCGATCGCCCCCTCATTGTCAGCGGTCATCAGGGCAGTTGCCCCGATGTGCACGAAAATTCCCGGAGCGACTTCGCTCACAGGCAATTCGGCAGGGGCGGCGCGTGCTACCGTCGCCGTCCCCAGCAGCGCGAGCACCGCGATCATCGAGCCGAGATGCGTCACTTTTTGGCCTCAGTTCCGGAGCCCGCGGCGCTGCACCGCAGCAAGCGAAGACGCCGAGAA
>NZ_JAGWUA010000251.1 GCF_028868675.1 Bradyrhizobium sp. | reverse complement strand
CCCTGCAGGCGCGCGTTGATCGCGGCGCGTTCGTTGAAGGCGCGCACCGAGGCGTTGGACGCCCTGATGTCGGGGTAATGGCACTTGCGACCGAACAGCGTGGTGACGTAGCCGTTCTGCCGGCAGAACTCCTTCGTCTCGTCCATATAGGCGCGGATGCCGGGGAAGCGTTCAAAATACTTCTTGATGTAGGCTGAGGCCTCCTCGCGCGCGATGCCGAGCTGGTTGGCGAGCCCGAAGGCCGAGATGCCGTAGATGATGCCGAAATTGATCGCCTTGGCGCGGCGGCGGATCTCGCTCGGCATGCCCTTGATCGGCACGCCGAACATCTCCGACGCCGTCATGGCGTGAATGTCGAGGCCGTCCTTGAACGCCTGCTTCAGGACGGGAATGTCGGCGATCTCGGCGAGCAGCCTGAGCTCGATCTGAGAATAGTCGGCCGAGACCAGCTTGTGGCCCGGTGTCGCGATGAAGGCGCGGCGGATCTTTCGCCCGTCCTCGGTGCGCACCGGGATGTTCTGCAGGTTCGGCTCGTTCGACGACAACCGCCCCGTCGTCGTCGCCGCCAGCGCATAGGTGGTGTGGACGCGATGGGTCCGCGGATTGACGTAGGTCGGCAGCGCGTCGGTATAGGTCGATTTCAGCTTCGAGACCTGGCGCCATTCTAGGATTTTCTTCGGCAAGTTGTGGCCCTGTTCGGCGAGATCGTCGAGCACCTGCGCGGTCGTCGACCAGGCGCCGGTCTTGGTCTTGGTGCCGCCGGGCAGTCCCATCTTGCCGAACAGGATGTCGCCGATCTGCTTGGGGCTGCCGACATTGATCGGCTCGCCCGCGATCTCCTGGATCTCCGCTTCGACCCGCGCCGCGGTCTGCGCGAATTCGCCAGACAGCCGCGACAGCACCTGGCGATCGATCGAGATGCCGCGCCGCTCCATGCGCGCGAGGACGCTGACCAGCGGGCGCTCCAGCGTCTCGTACACCGTGGTCATGTGCTCGGCGGCAAGGCGCGGCTTGAGCACGCGCCAGAGCCGCAAGGCGATGTCGGCACTTTCGGCGCAGAGCTCGGCCGCCTTGTCGATCGGGATTTGGTCGAAGGTCAGCTTGTTCTTGCCGCTGCCGAGCAACTCGTTCTCGGCCAGCATGGCATGGCCGAACCAGCGCTCGGCGAGCGAGCCCGGCGCCTGCGAGCCGCGGCCGGCATCCAGCGCATAGGACATCAGCAGCGCGTCGTCGTGGTTGCGCAAGCTGATGCCGTGCTGGGCGAGAATGACCGCGGCGAACTTGATGCTGAAGCCGACCTTGAGGATGCCTGCCGACTCCAGCACCGGTCGCAAGGCGTCGATCGCGTCCGCGTGCCCGACCTGATCCGGCGCCAGTCCCGCGTCGAACAGGCCGGCGCCGCCGCCCGCCTGCTTGTGCGCCAGCGGCAGATAGCAGGCGTCGTTCGGCCCGAGCGCCAGCGCGATGCCGCAGAGATCGGCTTGCATCGGGTCGATCGAGTTGGCCCTGGCCTCGATCGCGACATGGCCGGCATCGTGGATGCGCGCGATGACGGCCTCGAGCTCGTCGAGTGTCCTGATCGCCCGATATTTGGTGTGATCGAAAGGAAGTTTTCGCAGCGCGTCCGCGCGTGCGGCGGCCAACGAGATCGGGGATCCCTTGAGGCTCGACGTCTTGTGCTCGCGGCCGCCCTTGCCGGGCGCGGCCTTCCCCGCGCCGCTTGCCGGGGCCGGCGTGGCAACGGCGGGACCGGCGCCCGCCGCCTCCGCGCGTGCCGCAGCCGGCATGCTGCTGCTGGACAGGCCTGCATTCGCATCGATCGCGGCGGGATCGATCTGCGAATACTCGGCGACGCGGCGGGTCAGCGTCGAGAATTCCATGGCCTTCAGGAACGCGATCAGCTTGCGCGCGTCGGGCTCGTGCACGGCGAGATCGTCGAGCGGCACGTCGAGCTTGACCTTGTCGTCGAGCAGAACGAGCTGTCGCGAGATGCGCGCCTTCTCGGCATTGCCCTGCAACGCCTCGCGCCGCTTCGGCTGCTTGATCTCGCCGGCACGCTCGAGGAGCTGCTCGAGGTCGCCATATTCGGTGATGAGCTGGGCCGCGGTCTTGACGCCGATGCCGGGCACGCCCGGCACGTTGTCGGTGGAATCGCCGGCCAGCGCCTGCACCTCGACCACCTTCTCTGGCGGCACGCCGAATTTTTCGATCACCTCGGGGATGCCGATGCGGCGATCCTTCATGGTGTCGAACATCGTGATCTTGTCGTTGACGAGTTGCATCAGGTCCTTGTCGGAAGACACGATGGTCGTGGTGGCGCCGCGCGTCGAGGCCTGTCGCGCATAGGTCGCGATCAGATCGTCGGCCTCGAAGCCGCCCTGCTCCAGGCATGGCAGGTCGAAGGCGCGCACGGCTTCGCGGATCAGCGCGAATTGCGGGATCAGGTCGTCGGGCGCGGGCGGCCGGTGCGCCTTGTATTCGGGATAGATCTTGTTGCGGAAGGTGACTTCCGACTTGTCGAAGACGATGGCCAGATGCGTCGGCCGGTTGTCCGCCGGCATGTCGCGGAGCAGCTTCCACAGCATGTTGCAGAAGCCGAGCACGGCGTTGACCTGCAGCCCGTCCGACTTGCGGTTGAGGGGCGGCAGCGCGTGATAGGCACGAAAAATGTAGGAGGAACCGTCGACCAGGAAGACATGATCGCCCATGCCGGTTGCTTTCGCGGCGACGGGCTTTGCGGCAGCGGGCTTTGTGGCGGCTTTCGGGGAGGCTTTGGGCATGGCCGCAATGTAGGATTTTTTGCGGGGAATGACAGCCTCGGGAGGGTGGTTTTTGGCCCGTTCGGCGCCGCTATCCCCACTGTCATCATCCGCGAGAGCGGATGACCGGTGTCATTCCGCCGCCTGCAACACAGGTCCCGCCTTCTTCGGAGCGATCCAGAACGCGTCCGGGCGCTCGAACAGGAAATTCGCGCGCAACCGCAGGGCGGCCCGCCAGATCAGGAGCGCGCCCACGACGCCTGCGATGGTGACGATCAGGGACATCGCCCCGATGTCGGCAATGATGCCGGAGCGCAAGAGCAGCGTCCGGGTCGCGGCCATCGGCAGGAAGAAGGCGAGATAGATCACGATCGAATGCTCGCCGCAGAAGCGCAGGAAATTCATCCGGCGCACATGCGCGAGCAGCGTGCCGGTCGTAACGATGGCGCAGGCGCCGGCGAGGCCCAGCACCAGCGAGACGATCGGCCATTCGCTGGCGCCGATGGCGACGACGCTGCCGTTGACGACCGCCCAGATCGCGAGCGCCGCGAGCGCGCCGACCGGATAGGCTCGCGCGCGATCGGACAGCGCGAACACGTAATCCGCGAACAGGTATCCCGAATAGAAATAGACGAAGCGTGCGCAGAACTCGTCGATCACGGTCCACCCCGTCGCGACGTGCGTGCTCTCCAGCAGCGCCGCGGCGCACCAGATCGCGAGCGGGGAGATTCGACGTGTCAGTTTCGTGACGACGAAGAAGATCGGCAGCAGATAGATGAACCAGAGCGTGCCGAACGGCTCGATGAAGGATTCCAGATACAACAGGCCGGCGTCGCGCCAGCCGGTCTGGGCCGCGAAGCCCGGCGCCTTGAAGCCGAACTGGATCGTCACCCAGAGGACATAGAAGTAGGCGAAGTGTACGACCTTGCGATCGAGATAGGTTCGCCAGTCCCGATCGATCACGAGCGGCAGGAACAGCCCCGAAATCAGGAAGAAGTCCGGCATTCGGAACGGTCTTGCGAAGGCCACCAGCACATGCATGAAGCCCCTCTCGCCGGCGGCCAGCTCAACGCCCAGCACCGAATGCATCATCACGACCATGACGATGCAGATGCCCTTGGCGTAGTCCACCCAATCGACGCGTGCGGCCGGCGCGGCCTGGGATCCCCGGGTTCCGGCTGTTGTGCCGATTGGTGTCATGGTGTCCCTTTTCGAGGCGCGTGCCGACCCATGGCGAGGCAGTATGACGCTGCCTGGTTTCGGTCCCCTTTACTCTTACAAGAGGCATGCCTCTTTTCCCGAGGGTTTTCCCTTTCCCGAGAGGCGGGAAATGCTCTAAGACCGCCTCAAATCATCATTCTTCCGTTAACCAACACAGGCAGGGTTTTCATGCGAATTGCCATGATCGGCGCGGGATATGTGGGGCTGGTCTCCGGCGCGTGCTTCGCGGATTTCGGTCACGAGGTCACCTGCGTCGACAAGGACGAACGCAAGATCGCGGCCCTGCATCGCGGCGAAATCCCGATCTTCGAGCCCGGGCTCGATGCGCTGGTCGCGGCCAACGTCAAGGCCAAGCGCCTGGACTTCACCACCGATCTGTCCAAGCCGGTGGCGGAGGCGGACGCCGTGTTCATTGCGGTCGGCACGCCGTCGCGTCGCGGCGATGGCCACGCCGACCTCACCTATGTCTACGCCGCCGCGCGCGAGATCGCGAAATCGCTGTCGGGCTTCACGGTGGTCGTGACGAAGTCGACCGTCCCGGTCGGCACCGGCGACGAGGTCGAGCGGCTGATTCGCGAGACCAATCCGGCGGCCGACGTCGTGATCGCCTCGAATCCCGAATTCCTGCGCGAAGGGGCGGCGATTCGCGATTTCAAATTCCCCGACCGCATCGTCGTCGGCACGAATGACGAGCGCGGGCGCAAGATGATGGGGGACATCTACCGGCCGCTGTCGCTCAACCAGGCGCCGCTGCTGTTTACGGAGCGCCGCACCGCGGAGATGATCAAATACGCCGCGAACGCGTTTCTCGCGACCAAGATCACTTTCATCAACGAGATCGCCGACCTCTCCGAAAAGGTCGGCGCCAACGTGCAGGAGGTCGCGCGCGGCATCGGACTGGACAACCGCATCGGCACGAAATTCCTGCATCCGGGCCCCGGCTTTGGCGGCTCATGCTTTCCGAAGGACACGCGCGCGCTGATCAAGATCGCGCAGGACTACGACGTGAGCCTGCGCATCGTCGAGGCGGTGCTCGCCGTCAACGAGAACCGCAAGCGCGCGATGGCGCGTAAAGTAAGCCATGCGCTCGGCGGCGCGTTGCGCGGCAAGACCATCGCCGTGCTCGGCCTGACCTTCAAGCCCGACACCGACGACATGCGCGAAGCACCGTCGATCCCGCTCGTGACCGGGCTGCTCGACATGGGTGCAAAGGTCCGCGCCTACGATCCGGCCGGCATGGAGCCGGCGCGCCAGGAACTGCCAAACATCGACTATTGCGACGATCCCTATAGCTGCGCCCGTGACGCGGATGCGCTGGTGATCGTCACCGAGTGGGTGCAGTTCCGCGCGCTCGATCTCGACCGGCTGAAGGAAGTCATGGCGCAGCCGGTCATCGTCGACCTGCGCAACGTCTACCGCCCCGAGGAGATGCGTGCCGCCGGCTTCGTCTATGAGAGCATCGGCCGGCCCGTGGTACAGGGCTGATAGCCACGCGTTGTTGTCATGGCCTGTGAAGGCGGGGTATCCATTGTCGCCCGGTGGAGCTTGTCATCGGGCGGTGCGCGATGACGGATGCCAGGTAGTTGCCCCGCAGCTTCGATACGCCTCTCCCGATCGACGTGGTGCTCGACGAACTGTCGCGCACGCTGGCCGATCATAACGCGGCCGTCCTGGTAGCGCCGCCCGGCGCCGGCAAGACCACGCGCGTGCCGCTGGCGCTGTTGGACGCGCCCTGGGCGAAGAACGGGAAGATCGTCGTGCTGGAGCCGCGGCGCATCGCCGCCCGTGCCAGCGCCGACCGGATGGCCAAGAGCCTGGGCGAGCGGGCAGGCGAT
>NZ_JAGWUA010000044.1 GCF_028868675.1 Bradyrhizobium sp. | reverse complement strand
CCGGGCGGCATGGGCGTCAATCTCGTCAAACAGTATCGGCAGGCAGGCCTTGCGGATACGGTTCCGGTGCTTTCGGCCTTCACGGTGGACGAGTCGACGCTGCCGGCGCAGCAGGACGCCGCCATCGGCATGTTCGGCGGCGCTAACTGGGCGCCCAATCTCGACAATCCCCAGAACAAGAAGTTCGTCGCGTCCTATGAGGCAGCCTACAACAGCGTCCCCGGCACCTATGCCTTCCAGGCCTATGATGCCGCCATGTTGATCGACAGCGCGGTCAAGGCGGTGAAGGGCGACCTCAGCAACAAGGACGCCGTCTCCGCGGCGCTGAGGAAGGCCGACTTCACCTCACTGCGCGGCTCCTTCAAATTCAACACCAACGGCTATCCGATCCAGGATTTCTATCTCACCAAGGTCGCCAGGCGGCCCGACGGCAAATTCCAGACGGAGATCGTGCAAGAAGTGTTCGATAACTATGGCGACCGCTACGCCAAGGACTGCAAACCGAACTGAGCGAGCGTTGACCAGAGTGCAAGGGAGGAGTTCGAATGACGAGCGAGATCGCCGGCATCACGCGGGCCAATGAAGGCATCCAGGGCATTTCCTGGAACATCCTCGGCCAGACCTATGTTCCAAAAAGCCATTCGGACAACAGCTTCTCCTGGCACGCAACGCTGCCGCCGGGCACCTTCGTGCCGCCGCACATTCATCCGGACCAGGACGAGTACATCTACATGCTCGAGGGTAAACTGGACTTCCTCCTCGGCAATTCCGAGACGCAGGGAACGGCGGGCGATACGGTGCGCCTCGCCATGGGCGTGCCGCACGGCATCTTCAACAAGTCCGATCAGACCGCGAAGGTGCTGTTCTGGGTATCGCCGAGCCGGCGGCTCTATGATCTGTTCTGGGCCCTTCACAACATGAAGGAGCAGAAGCCCGAAGAGGTCGTGGCGCTGGCCGCCGAATACAACATCCACTTCCTGCCGCCACCGCCCGCCTGAGCCGCGGGCCGGCCTCAGGCGCGCACCGCCGTCAGGCCGGGAACGGCCGCAAAACCCGCCTTGGTCGCGTAGCCCTTTACGATTGCCTCGCGCTGGGCGTAGCTCAGAACGCTGTCGATATCGTCGAAACCGTTGGGCGCGAGCTGTTCGACCGCATCGATCACTCCTTCCGGACCGCCACGGCGGTTGGAGCGGACGATCTCGGCGGTCATCGGGAGGCGCTTCTTCTCGTACTCGACCAGCGCCTGACGCGGGTGCTCGGAGCGCACCAGCGCGTCCGCGAGACAGCGCGCGTCGAGGATCGCCTGCGAGGCCCCGTTCGAACCGACCGGATACATCGGATGCGCGGCGTCGCCCAGAAGCGTCACTCGCCCGCACGACCAATAGGGCAAGGGATCGCGGTCGCAGGTCGGATATTCGTAGAACTCGGGCGTCGCCGAAATCAGGCTTTTCACGTCGACATAGGGCACCAAGAAGCGCGCGACATGCGGCATCAATTCCTCGCGCCGGCCCGGACGCGACCAGTCCTCCTTGCGCGGCGGCGGGACGTTGCCCTCGCCGATCTTCACCAGCACCGCCCAATTGGTCAGGCGGCTTGCCGGGCTCGACCCCTCGCCGATCGGATAGACCACGACCTTTGCGTTCAGGCCGCCCGCGACGATCATCGACTTGCCGGTCAGGAACAACGGCCAGTCCCGCGCGCCGCGCCACAGCATCAGGCCGTTCCAGCACGGCGGGCCCTCATTGGGAAACAGCGTGTCGCGCACCCGCGAATGGATCCCGTCGGCGCCGATCAGGATGTCGCCACGCGCGGTTTGAACGTGCCCGCCGGTGCGATCGAAGAAATAGGCGATGACACCGCCTTCGTCCTGAGTGAACGCGCCGAGCCGGCAGCCGGTGTGAATGATCTCGGGCCCCAGCCGCTCCTCCACGGCACGGTGGATGACGCCCTGCAGCCGGCCGCGGTGAATGGAGAATTGCGGCACGTCATGGCCCGCATCGATGCCGCGGGCTTCGCGCCAGACCTCCTGACCGTGCCGGTTGAGATAGTAGAGCTGGTCGGTGCGGATCGCGACGGCGTCGAGCTTCTGCAGGAGGCCGAGCCCTGCGAGCTCCCGCATGGCATGCGGCAGTGTGTTGATCCCGACGCCAAGCTCTCGAATGGAATCCGACTGTTCGAAAATCTCGCAGCCGATGCCGCGAGCCCGCAGCATCAACGCCGTCGTAAGACCGCCGATTCCGCCGCCAACGACAATTGCCTTCATCGCCCAAACTCCACAGGATACGCCAGGCAATGGCGGTAACGTGGCACGGGCGGTCACTCCGCCGCAAGCGGCTTTGTCGCCTCCGCCTTGAGCTCGGCCCGGGTCTTGGGCTTAGCCTTAACCCGCAACTCCTCGAAATCCTGCCGGTCCCGCACGCTGTTGCGGAAAATCTGCTCCTTCCCGGGCAGGTATTGCGGAGGACAGAACACCCCGTCCGCCCCATACCAGGCCGCCGCCTTCATGGTGAAGAACGGATCGACCAGATGCGGACGGCCGAGCGCGACCAGGTCCGCGCGGCCGGCAGCGAGGATCGTATTCGCCTGATCGGCGGTCGTGATGTTGCCGACGCACATGGTGGCGACACGGGCTTCGTTGCGCACCTGGTCGGAGAACGGCGTCTGGAACATGCGACCATAGACGGGCTGAGCGTCGCGCACCGTCTGCCCCGTGGAGACGTCGACGAGATCGACACCAGCCTCGGCGAACGCCCGCGCGATCTCGACCGCGTCATCGCCCGTGATGCCGCCCTCGGCCCAGTCGGTCGCAGAAATGCGCACCGACATCGGCTTGTGCGACGGCCACACGGCCCGCAGGGCTTCGAAGACCTCCAGCGGAAAACGCAGCCGGTTGGTCAGCGAGCCGCCATAGCCGTCGGTACGCTGGTTGGTCAGCGGCGAAATGAAACTTGCGAGCAGATAGCCGTGGGCGCAGTGCAGCTCGAGCATGTCGAAGCCACAGTGCTCTCCGCGCCCGGCTGCCGCGACGAACGCATCCCGCACCGCGTCCATTCCCGCACGGTCGAGCTCGCATGGCGTTCTGCTGTCGGGGAAATAAGGCAGCGGCGACGCGGAAACCACGTCCCAGCCGCCCTGCTCCAGCGGCCGGTCCATGCCGTCCCACATCAGCTTGGTCGCACCCTTGCGACCGGCATGGCCCAGTTGCAGGCAAAACTTCGCGGCCGAATTGGCATGGACAAAGTCCACGATGCGCCGCCACGCGACCTCCTGCTCGTCGTTCCACAAGCCGGCGCAACCCGGCGTGATGCGCGCATCGCGACCGATGCAGGTCATCTCGGTGAAGATCAGGCCGGCCCCGCCGATCGCCCGCGAGCCGTAGTGCACCAGATGGAAATCGGTCGGCACGCCCTCCTTCGCCGAGTACACGCACATCGGCGAAACCACCGCGCGATTGGCCAGCTCCATCTCCCTCAGCCGGAAGGGCTGGAACAGCGGCACTTGCGGCCGCTCGATATCGACATCGAAGCCATTCGCGCGGACCCGCTGGGCGAACGTCCTGTCGACCTCGGCGACGAAATCCGGCGCCCGGAGCTTCAGATTGTCGTAGGTGATGGCCTTCGACCGCGTCATCACGCCGAAGGCGAATTGCACGGGGTCGAAGTCCCAGAAGCGATCGACATGCTCGAACCAGACCAGCGAGACGTCGGCGGCATGCTGGGTTTTTTCGACCTCCTCACGCCGGCCCTGCTCGTATTCTTGAAGAGCAGCCTGAATACTGGGCGCGTTCTGCATGGCATCGGCCAACGCAATCGCGTCTTCCATTGCAAGCTTGGTGCCCGAACCAATGGAAAAATGCGCGCTCGCCTTGGCATCGCCGAGCAGCGCCATGTTATCCTTGACCCAGCGCCTGCTGCGGATCATCGGAAAATTGCGCCACATCGAGCGATTGATCAGGAGCGGATGTCCGTCGAGGAACCAGCCGAAGATCTCGGCCATCCGGGCTGCCGATTGACTCTCGTCCAGGCCCGTGAGGCCGGCTCGCTCGAAGGTCGCGGGATCGGTTTCGAAAATCCAGGTCGAATGGCCGGCCTCATATTGATAGGCGTGGGCGATGAACGGGCCCCATTCCGTCTCCTGGAAGATGAAAGTGAACGCATCGAGCGGCTTGGTCGACCCCATCCAGGCGAACTTGTTCGCACGGAGATCGATCTCGGGCTGAAAGTGAACGATGTGTTTTTCGCGGAAGCGGCTGTTGATGCCGTCGGCGAGCAGGATGAGGTCGGCGTCGGCGAGCCGCGCTTCGTCCTCGATGTCGGTCTCGAAGAGCAGATTGACGCCGAGTTCGCGCGCCCGCTCCTGCAGGATCAACAGCAGCGTGCGCCGCGAGCAGCCGCAAAAGCCGTTGCCGCCGACCCTGTGCGCCGTGCCGCGAAAATGCACGACGATATCGTCCCAGTACGCGAATTCCTGGGTGATCCGGCGGTAGCTCGGCAGATCATGCTTCTCGAAATTGTCGAGGGTGGCGTCGGAGAAGACCACGCCGAAGCCGAAGGTATCGTCGGGGCGGTTGCGCTCATAGACCGTGATCTCGGCGCTTGGACGCTGCTTCTTCAGCAGAATTGCCGCATAGAGACCAGCCGGTCCGCCACCGATGACCGCGACCTTCATGGGAGCCTCGTCAATCTACCCGATCATGAAATTATTTTAAACCTAAAATAATTTTTGACAAGTCCCTTCGATTGCGTGCGCCCGGATGCCCGCTCAGTTACCCCGGAATATCGGCTTGACCCGCTCGGGGACGGTTCTGTGGTGCGTGCGAGGCTGCGCTAGATTTCGCCGCCGGCCACGGCAACCGCCTGTCCGGTGATCGCACCGGCTCGTTCGCCGCACAGCCAGAGGACAGTATCGGCGACCTCGCCCGGAGTGATCAGTCGACCTTGCGGGTTGTTCCGTGCAAGCTCCGCAATGGCCTGTTCGCGGCTGCGCCCGGTCTTCTTCATGATGGTTTCGACGCTACCGGCAACGAGGTCCGTATCCGTGAAGCCAGGGCAGACCGCGTTCACGGTGACCCCGGTGTTCGTCAGTTCCAGGGCCAGCGACCGGACCAGTCCGACCACGGCATGCTTGGCGGCCGTGTAGGCAGTAACGTAGGGATAGCCCTTCAGTCCTGCGGTCGAGGCGATCGCGACGATGCGGCCGTAAGGGCGGCTCTTCATATCGGTCAGGACGTTGCGGATCGCATGGACGACGCCCATGAAGTTCACGTCCATCATCCGCTCAAAGAGCGCATCGTCGGATTTTGCAAAGAGCGCCGATTCCGCGCTCCCCGCATTCGCGACGAGAATATCGATCGGTTGCCGCGCCGCCGCCTTTGCGATCGCGGCCCTGAGCGAAGCTTCGTCCGCAACATCGGCGACGGCGGCGAAATGTGCGGCACCGGAATCGACGGCTTCGTTCAGCGGCGCGGCATTGCGCCCAATCACGGTCACCACCGCGCCGGCGCCGGCCAGGGTAGCCGCGATCGCACGGCCGATGCCACGGCCACCTCCCGTCACCAGCGCATGCGAAGAATGCGGCAGTCCGGACATGCGCACGCTCCCTGAAAGCTTCGACAACTCCGGATATATTTTAAACTTCAACTTTTTGCAATGAAGGCAACATCTCGGCTTGCGCGCCCGCATCAGAAGACATCAGGCGCGGCCTGAACATTGCTTTAAGCATAAAATTGCGACTTCCCATCCCCGACACACCTGTTAGCATCGCCTGACCGAGCCAGAGGAAACCGCGTGCAGCAACCCACGCCGACGATCACGAGCGATGGACGCTTCGCCTATGAGGTCGTGGGCAATCCGGACGCCGTGCCCCTGATCTTCCTGCACGGCATCGGCGGCGCCGCGCGGGCGTGGCGCAACCAGCTCAGCACCTTCGGCGACCGCTTTCGCGCCATTGCCTGGGACATGCCGGGCTATGGCGGATCCGCGCCGCTTGCCAACGTCAGCATCGCCGCCCTGGCAGACGCATTGCAGCAGTTCCTCCAGCAGGTTGGAGCCGCCACACCGATCCTGGTCGGCCATTCGATTGGCGGCATGATCGTCCAGCAATGGCTGGTGCAACATCCCCGGGCCGCGCGCGCGATCGTGCTCGCGCAGACGAGTCCCGCCTTCGGCAAGCTCGATGGCGATTGGCAAAGATCCTTCATTGCGGCACGCCTTGGTCCGCTCGATCGCGGAGAGACGATGGCTTCGCTCGCCCCCTCGCTGGTCAGGGAGCTGGTGGGCGACAATCCGGATGAAAGGGGAATGGAGCTTGCGCGCGCCTGCATGGCCAGCGTGCCCGAAGCAAGTTATCGCGCGATGATGCTGGCGCTGGTCGGATTTGACCAGCGCCATGCCCTCGGAAACATCGCCGTGCCGACGATGCTCTTGTCCGGCTCCAGGGACAACAATGCTCCGGCGCCGATGATGGCGAAGATGGCAAGCCATATTCCGTCCGCCCGCTATATCGAGCTCGCAGGCGTCGGGCATCTCGCAAATCTCGAACGTCCCGATGCCTTCAATGAGGCGCTCAATGGATTTCTTGAGTCCAACGTGGCCAAGACACAGGTGACCTCGCAATGACCATGCAAGTCGGCAAGGGCGTCAGCGCGACCGGCAGGGTCGCACTCGATGCCCCGATCTTCGATCCCGTCGCGTTTCGCCTGAACGACGAGCAGACCGCCATCATTGCGCGCGCGAGAGAGATCGGCCAGACGGTGTTCGCCGGACGGGCGGCTGCCCACGACCGCGACGCAACGTTTCCGACCGAGAATTACCGCGATCTGCATCGCGTCGGCCTTCTGGGCATCGCGATCCCGAAGAAGCATGGCGGCCTCGGCGTCGACTATCAGACCTACGCGCTGGCCGCGGCGGAGATCGGCCGCTATTGCGGCGCGACCGCGCTCACATGGAACATGCACGTCTGTTCGACGCTGTGGTCCGGGCCGCTGGCCGACGATCTCGACATGGACGCCGCGATCCGCGCCGAGCACGAGCGCCGGCGTGCCATCCACTACAAGCGCATCGTCGAGGATGGCGCGATCTATTCCCAGCCCTTTTCGGAAGGTGGAGCCGCAGCCGCCGGCGGTGTCGCTTTCGGCACCGAGGCCAAACCGGTCGACGGCGGTTGGGTTGTCAACGGCAAGAAGATCTTCGCCTCGCTCGCGGGACATGCCGACTATTACGGCGTGCTGTGCACCGAGGTGGAAGAAGGCGAGCAGGCTTCCCGGCGCAACACGCTGTACCTCGCGATTCCTGCCCAATCGAAGGGAGTCTCCGTCGTCGGGGACTGGGATCCGCTGGGCATGCGCGGAACGGTCTCGCGCACGTTGCTGTTCAAGGACGTCTTCGTTTCGGAAGATGCCGCCCTGATGCCGCGCGGTATCTACTACCAGGCCGCATTGCGCTGGCCGCACATGTTCCTGACGCTCTCGCCGACCTACATGGGCCTTGCCCAGGCGGCCTACGACTTCACGGTACGCTATCTGCGCGGCGAGGTCCCGGGCATGCCGCCGATCAAGCGCAGGATGTATCCGACCAAGCAGATCGCGGTTGCGCAGATGCAGATCAAGCTCGAGCAGATCAAGGCGATCTGGTTCCAGGCCGTCACCGAGGCTCAGGCCAATCCCAGCAAGGAGCAGGTGCTGCGCGCCTACGCCGCGCAATATTCGGTCATGGAGGGCGCCAACGAGCTCGCGACTCTCGGGATCCGCACCTGCGGCGGCCAGGCGATGCTGAAATCGCTGCCGCTGGAGCGCGTCTATCGCGACAGCCGCTGCGGCGCGCTGATGCTGCCATGGACCGCCGAGCTGTGCCTCGACCGCATCGGCCGCGAGGCGCTGTACGAAGCCGGCGAATCGGACGATTGAATGTGGATCTCTGCAGCCTGATCGATCGCAACGCGGCCTTCGCGCCGGACAAGCCCGCCATTCATTTCGAAGGCGAGAGCATGAGCTATGCCGCCTTTGCGGCGCGCATCGAGCGGACAGCCTCCGCCCTCAAGATCGAGCTCGGCGTCAGCCGCGGCGACCGCGTCGCGATCCTCAGCCTGAACCGGCCCGATTACCTCGTCCTGCTCTATGCCTGCGCGCGACTTGGCGCCATGCTGGTGCCGCTGAACTGGCGGCTGGCCGCTGCCGAGCAGCTGTTCATTCTCTCGGACGCGAGCGTGAAAGTGCTGGCGCTCGAACAGGCCTTTGCCGCGATCCTTCCCGAGCTCGAGTGGAGCCTTCCCGGGATCGCGGTCGTCGGCCTCGATTTCGACCCGCCGCGCGGCCTGGCAATCCAGCCGCTGCTGACGCGCGCGGGAAGCAACGGTCGCAATCCCCACACCGACCTCTCCTGTCCGCTCCTGATCGTCTACACCTCGGGCACGACCGGTCGCCCGAAGGGCGCGGTGCTGCGCCAGGAGGCGCTGTTCTGGAACGGCGTCATGAGCCAGCACATGCACAACATGACGTCCGACGATCACGTCCTGACCGTGTTGCCCTTCTTCCATGTCGGCGGTCTCAATATTCAGACCACGCCGGCGCTGCAACTCGGCGCGACGGTCACGATCCATGCCCGCTTCGCGCCGGATGCGGCGCTCGCGACCATCGAGCGCGAGCGGCCGACACTCACGGTACTCGTCCCCGCCACGATCCAGGCCGTGACCGATCATCCCGCCTGGGCCACGACCGATCTCTCCTCCCTGAAAGCCGTCGCCACGGGATCGACGATCGTCCCGCCGCATCTGATCGAGCGATTCGTCAGGCGCGATGTTCCGGTCCTGCAAGTCTATGGATCGACGGAGACCTGCCCGATCTCGATCTATACGCGGCTCGGCGGCGACCTGTCCCGCGAGGGATCGACCGGGCTCCAGGGGCTCTGTTGCGAAGCGAAGATCATCGGGGATTCCGGAGCCGAGTTGCCGCCGGGTGCACCCGGCGAGATCGCGGTGCGCGGTCCCAACGTCTTTTTCGAATATTGGGGCAACGCACAAGCCACCCGCGAGGCGCTGCGCGACGGCTGGTATCGCACCGGCGACATCGGCGTTTGCGATCAGGACGGCTATTTCTGGGTACGCGACCGCAAGAAGAACCTGATCATTTCCGGCGGAGAGAACATCTATCCCGCCGAGGTCGAACGCGTGCTGCTGGAACACCCCGATGTCAGCGAATGCGCCGTGATCGGCCGGCGCGATCCGCGCTGGGACGAAGTCCCCGTCGCCTACGTGATCCGACGTGCAGGCTGCCGGCTCGAGGCGGACCAGTTGAAGGCATATCTGCAGGCCCAGCTTGCCCGCTTCAAGATCCCGCGCGAAATCGTCTTCGTCGCCGACCTGCCGCGGACCGCGCTCGGCAAGGTGCAGCATTTTCTACTGAGGCAGATCGACGAACAGTCGCGGAAGCAGGGAGAGGTGTCGTGAAGATCGCCGTTCTCGGCGGCGGCAACGGGTCATTCGCGGCCGCCGGTGATCTCGCACTTTCAGGCCACGACGTGCGCCTCTGGCGGCGGGACGCAGATCAGGTCGCGGCGCACCGTGCGGCCGGATCGCGTATCCTGGTGAAGGACCATGGCGGCCGGCACGACGTGAAGCTGGCGCTGGTGACGACGGATATGGCCGAGGCGATCGGCGGGACCGAGTTGATCCTGTGCCCTGCCCCGGCGTTTGCGCAACCGGATATCGCCCACCTGCTTGCGCCGCATCTGCGCGACGGACAGGTGGTGTTTCTCCCGCCGGCGACCTTTGGCTCGATGATCTTCGCCCTGGCGATGCGGGATGCCGGAAACGGCAGCAAGGTGAGCTTCGCCGAGACCGGTACGCTACCCTGGTTGACGCGCAAGCATGGCCCGTTCGAGGTGGCCATCACCATCCGCGCCAAGCGGCTGCCGGTTGGTGTGTTCCCGGTTCATCGGGCACCGCACGCGCTTGAGGTGATCGGCCGCGCATTCCCGAACGTGATCGAGTCATGCGGCGACGCACTCTCCGGCGCGTTGATGAATGCCGGGCCCATCATCCATCCGCCGCTGATCGTCATGAACGCCGGCCCCATCGAGCATTTCGAGCGTTGGGATATCCACAAGGAGGGCACGCAGGCCTCGATCCGTCGGGTCACCGACGCCTTGGACGCCGAGCGGATCGCGGTACGCGAAGCGCTCGGCTACGCCGCACCTCATTTCCCGCTGGCAAATCACTACGCCAGGGAAGGCGAGATCTGGATGTACGGCCGCGGCTCGCATGACCGTCTCACCGATTCCGGCGACTGGCGCGAGCGAATCGTGCTGACCGAGCACAGGTACATGCGCGAGGATTTGCGGCTCGGGCTGTCGTTCCTAGTTTCCGTCGCCGAGCTGGCGGGCGTTGCCACGCCGCTGGCGAGAGCCTTTCTCGCCGTTGGCGGCGCGATTTGCGGAGAGGATCCCGGGTACGGCAGGCGCACGCTTGCGACACTCGGCCTGGCCGATCTCGACCGAACCGCCTTGCAGAAGCTTCTGCGTGAGGGATTTTGACCGATGACACAGTGTCCGGCAATCGCCTGTCTCGGTGCCGGTCGAATGGGCCGCGGCATCGCCGTCGCTTTCGCCTATGCCGGCCACGCGGTCACCATGATCGACGTCAAGACGCGTTCGGCGGCGGACTTTGCCAGGCTCAACGCCGATGCGAGCGACGAGGTTCGCAAGACGCTTGGCACACTGGTGCGCCTTGGATTGCTGACAGAGGCGAGTGCGGACACCGTGATCGCCCGCGTGTCGATCGTGCCTGCGAGCCAGAGCGAAACGGCTCTCGCGACCGCCGATATCGTCTTTGAGGGCGTTCCCGAGGTCGTCGATCTCAAACGCGAAGTGCTGGCGGCCGCGTCAAGGCTGGTCCGCCGCGACGCCGTCATGGCATCCACGACGTCCACGATCCTGGTCGACGACCTCTCCGGCGCAATTGAGCATTCTGACCGCTTCCTCAACGTGCATTGGCTCAATCCGGCCTATCTGATCCCGCTGGTTGAGGTTTCGCCGGGCGCAGCCACCGATCCGGCCGTTGTCGACAAGGTCAAGACACTGCTCGAAGGCATCGGAAAAGTGCCGGTGGTCTGCGCCGCGAGGCCTGGCTTCATCGTGCCGCGCATTCAGGCGCTTGCGATGAACGAAGCGGCGCGCATGGTCGAAGAGGGAGTTGCGAGCGCCGAGGATATCGACAAGGCGATCCGGTTCGGATTCGGCTTCCGCTATGCCGTGCTCGGACTTCTTGAATTCATCGATTGGGGCGGCGGCGACATCCTCTACTATGCCAGCCGCTATCTCGAAGGCGCGCTCGGAAGCGACCGTTACCGCGCGCCCGCGGTGATCTCGCGCAACATGCAGGAAGGCCGTATCGGATTGCGCACCGGCGCCGGTTTCCTCGACTATTCCGGCCTCGACGTCGACGCCTATCGGGAGCAGCGCCTCAAGGCGATGGTCGACCTGCTCAGGCACTTCGGCCTCGCAAGGCCGCCGGTGCTCGACCCGAACTAGCCGAAGACGTCCTGCAGCACGCCCTCCTTCACCACGGCGACGCCGTCCAGCTCAATGGTGGTGCCCATCATCGGCAGGTCGAAATGCCCCGCGGTGTAGCGGCCGGCGAACTCGTTGGCGCCCGTCGAGAACAGGAAATTCCCCGAAACGGCTCGGATTTCCGTGCCGTTGGTGTCGCGCTGATCGTACATCGACAGCGCCTCGTAGCGCGCGCCCGGGTTCATGCCGAAACCCACATGCGAGACCGCGTAGGCTTCGCGGTCGCCCCAGGCAGCGAGATAGGCACGCATCATCGCGGCGTCCGTGCCCTCCCCCTCCAATTGGACCACGTAGTCGTTCTTCAACGTCATCTTCACCGGCGACGTCAGATAGCGCTTGAAGGTGAGATTGATGTCGCCGGGCGCCATGACCAGAGTGCCGTTGATCGTCCCGCTCTTGGGGAAACTAACGACGATGCCGCCCGGCCAGTGGGCAAGCGTACCCGGCTTGTCGGTCCATCCCCACACGCCCACCGTGGAGGCCCCGATCATGTCGATATCGAGCGCGGTCCCCACTCTCGACGTGACGCGCATCCGCTTGGTCGCGCGCAGCATCTTGGCCGCAGCCCGGACGCGCTTCTCCAGGGCCGTATCCGGCACCATGCGCTCGAGCGCCTCCGGATGTTCGTTGGAAATGACCAGGATGCGTGCCCCCGCCTTGAGGATTTCCGGCGTCTCGACTGCATGCATCAACCCTTCGACGGTGCAATCGACGACAAACCCGGCCTGCTGAAGCGCGCTGATGACCGGTCCCAATCGCTGGATCGCTTCGCTGGCGCCGGTAGAGCGAACCGGCACGACATGCCGGTTGCGCGGTGTTGGCACGATCACGTGAAACGGCCGCGCGCCCATACGCAGGAGTGCGAGCTCCGCCAGGTGTACGTTCAACGCACGCGACTGGGTTTCCGAGAGGATCGCCGCGGTATCGCTGGACTTGACGGCACACCGCTCGAAGATCTCGCAAAACGCGTCGATCCATTTCGCCTCAATGCGGTCCGCCAGCATGTCGCCTCTCCCGTCTTCAGGTCTCTTGTTCCGTCAAATTACACTTCAGGAAAGCCCCGCAGCAGGTACGACCGCACGGCCTGCAGCAAGCCGTTCAGAATCAAACCTAAGAGCGAGATCGTGATCAGCGGCACGAACATGTCAACCGCCTGGAACGTGCGCGCCGCTGTAACCAGGACATGACCGAGGCCATCGGTCGATGTGATCATCTCGGCCAGGAATACGACGATGCAGGAGATCACCAGGCCGATCCGGCAACCGGTCAGGATCGACGGCATCGCGGCCGGCAGGACGACCTTGAACAGGATCTCGCGCCGCGGCGTGCCGGCGGCCATCGCCGACCATATCAACTTCTGCTCCACGGTGGAGGCGCCGAAATAGGTCGACAGCAGGATCGGAAACAGCGCATCCGCAGCCACGAGCGTGATCTTCGATTCGTGATTGAAGCCGAGCAGGAGCAGAAGTGCCGGATAGAGCGCGACCTTGGGCAGGGGCGCGAGCACGCGCACGATCGGGCGCACCACGCTGTTGATCGCGGGGCTGGCCGCCGCAGCGATACCGATGCCTACGCCGAACACCACCGCAATCAGAAACCCGCCAAACAACCGGATCAGGGTTGCCACGATCTCCTGCTGGAACGTGGACGTCACGAGTTGCTGCAGCAAGCGGCCAAACACGATCCCCGGCGGCGGCAGCAAGGTCACGGGAGCAAAGCCGAAAGACACGAGGCCCTGCCACAGCGCGAGCACCAGAGCAATCGGCGCCGTGCCGAGCAGGACATCTGTAGGGAGGATGCGCGGTCTCATGAGAAGCTCAGTGGCATGTCGAACTGCGGCTCGGACCATCGCACCAGCCGCGCGCGAACTCTTTCGAACGCCGCGTCGAGGCAAATTCCCATCGCTCCGACGATGATGATCATCGCGAACACGGTGTCGTACTGCCCCATGTCGAGCGCGTTGAAGAGAATGTTTCCGGCCCCCGACTGACGCGCGATCATCTCACTGGTGATCATGGTGATCAGCGCCAGCACCAGGCCCGTGCGGCAACCCGTCAATATCTCCGGCAATGCCGCGGGCATCACGATCCGGACCAGGCGTTGCGCCGCCGAGAGCCCCATCGCAGCGCCGGACCACACCATCTTCTCCTCGACGGCCTTGGCTCCCTCGAAGCTGTGATAGATCACGGGCAGGCTGACGCCGAGAAAGATCACAAGCGTCTTTGCGATGTCGCCGACACCCAGCCAGAGCATGATGATGGGCATCAGGGCCGCTTTCGGAACGGGATAGATCACCATCAACAAGGGATTGAAGAAGGCCTGGACCTGTCGGCTGCGCCCCATCAGCAGGCCAAGCGGGACCGACACAGCAACGGCCACTCCGAAACCAACGGCCATCCGCCGAAGCGAGGCCAAAATGTTGATCAGGGCTTCCTTGTCGCCGAGGATGGCCGGAACGGCGCGGATCGCCTCGACCGCGGTCGGAAAACTGTCGTTCTTGAGGAGAAGCGACGCAACCTGCCACAGCGCAAGCAGGCCGATGCAGGCAAGCACCGGGGCGGCACGCGCGATCAGGGCTCCGCGCTGCGTCATGCGCCCGGCCCCGCCTCATCGTCGTCGTCGAACATACGCTCGATGTCGACGACGAATTTCTGATAGCGCGGGTCGAGCAACAACTCGGTGCGGCGGCGCGGTCTCGGCAGTTCGATATCGACGATCTGCCGGATGCGGCCGGGAGATCGCGACATCATCACGACCTTGTCCGAAAGAAACACCGCCTCGTCGACCGAATGCGTCACGAAGATCACCGTCTTCCGGTCCCGTTCCCAGATGTTCAGCAGATCGTTCTGCAGCCGGGTCCGGGTATGCGCATCCAGCGCGCCGAACGGCTCGTCCATCAGCAGGACTTCGGGATGGTAGGCGAGCGTGCGCGCAAGAGCCACGCGTTGCTTCATGCCGCCGGACAGCTCCTTCGGGTAGAAATTCTCGTAGCCCTTGAGGCCGACCATCTCGATCAGCGCCCGGCTCTGGGCCTCGGCGTCGACGGCGCGCACGCCCTGCTGCCGCGGCCCGTACATCACGTTGCCGAGCACACTCTTCCACGGAAACAGCGCAAATTCCTGAAACACCGGGCCCCGGTCCGGCCCCGGCCCCGTGATGGTCTTACCCTTCATCTTCGCGATTCCGCTGGTCGGATTCACGAAGCCGCCAACGATGTACAGCAGGGTCGACTTGCCGCAGCCGGACGGCCCAAGAATGGAAACGAAGGCCCCCTCTTCAACGCTCAACGAGATATCCGACAACGCCAGATGATCGCTGCGGGCCGACGTCTGGAATACCTGCGAGACGCGATCGATCTCGATCATTGCGGCCACCGGTTCTCGTATCAGGCCCGGCCCCGTCACTTCTCCTGATCTCGAAGGCTGTACCTTCATTCCCTCTCTCGTCTCATTCAGTCGCGCCTTCGATGTGCTTAGTTCCTTCAATCAGCGGCACCAGATCAGCAAGAACGCTGCCAGACCAGCGCTGCCCTGCTGGCGCCAGCGCAACCGATCAGCCGAACCACGGCCACTCCGCAGGTCCCTCATGGGTGACGGCTCCGCCCGGCGCCTGACCGACGAGCCGCGCATATTTCGCGAGCGCTCCGGCACGATGGCGCGGTGGCGGCGGCTTCCACTCGCGTCTTCGCGTCGCCAACTCCTCTTCCCCAACCAGCAAATCCATCCGCCGGCCAGCAGCATCAATGCGAATTCTGTCGCCCTCGCGCACCAGCGCCAGCGGACCGCCGACAAACGCTTCCGGCGACACGTAGCCGATACACATGCCGCGTGTCGCACCGGAGAACCGGCCATCGGTGATCAGCGCAACTTTTTCACCCATGCCCTGACCATAGATCAATGCGGTGACACCAAGCATTTCCCGCATCCCCGGACCGCCGACCGGCCCCTCATTGCGGATCACGAGCACCTCGCCTTCCCCGTAGCTGCGGCTCCGAACCGCATCAACGCACGCTTCCTCATCCTCAAACACACGTGCCGATCCTTCAAAGAGCAAGCTCTTCAAGCCGGCAACCTTGATCACGGCTCCGTCAGGACAGAGGTTGCCCTTCAAGACGGCAACGCCGCCGTCGGGCATGATCGGCGCGCGGGTCGGGTAGACAACTTCCCCGTCCGGGGCGTTGGCGCTGCCATACTCCTCGGCAAGGGTTCGCCCGGTCACAGTCAGGCAGCTTCCGTCGATGTGTCTGCTCTGGATCAACTCCCGAATCACGACGGCCGCGCCACCGATGTCGTGGACATCCTTGGCCGTATACTGTCCTCCCGGGCGCAGGTTTCCGATCAGCGGCGTCCTTACGAAGACCTCGCCGACATCATCGATGCCGAAGCGGATGCCCGCCTCGTTGGCGAGTGCCGGCAGATGCAACGCGGCGTTGGTCGATCCGCCCGTCGCGGCGACGATCGCGGCGCCGTTTTCCAGCGCTTTCCGTGTCACGATGTCGCGCGGAAGCGGACCGCCTCGCTCCAGCATCTCCATCACCAGCCGTCCTGCACGGCGCGAGACGTGCGCCCGTTCAGGGTAGACGCCGGGGATCATCGAAACGTTGGGCATGGTCAGCCCCATGGCCTCGGAGACCATGCCCATCGTATTGGCGGTAAATTGCCCGGCGCATGCGCCAATCGTCGGCAGGCAGGCGCGTTCGATCCTTTCAAGCATGGTGCCGTCGATCTCGCCGGTCATGAAGCTGCCGACGGCCTCGTAGGAGTCGAGCACCGTCAGGGTTTTTCCGTCCAGCCGACCCGGCAGCGCGCTGCCACCGTAGATGAAGATCGACGGCACGTTGCAGCGGATCATTCCCATCATGACGCCTGGAAGCGTCTTGTCGCAGCCGCCAAACCCGATCAAGGCGTCATAGGCAAGGCCATGGACGACGGCCTCGATCGAATCCGCGATCAGTTCGCGGGAAAAGAGGGAGAACTTCATCCCCTCGTGGTTCATGCTGATGCCATCGGAGACCGAGACAGTCGTGAATTCGCGCGGCGTTCCGCCGGCTTCTTCAATCCCCGCCTTGGCCGCATCCACCTGAAAATCATGCGTCATGTTGCAGGGCGTTTGTTCGCCCTTCATGCTGACGACGCCGACCATCGGCTTGGCGAGCGCTGCGTCGTCCAGCCCCATCGCGCGCATGAAGGCCCGATGCGGCGCCCGGTCGAGGCCGTCGGTCGTGACCCGTGATCGCAACTTCTTCATGCGTGCTTCATGTCATCCGGCATCCCGACGAAAATCGGGAGCGTCACGATCCCTTCGATCCAGCGATCGGTCGCATCGCTATTGCAGCGGCGCGACGATCGTCGGGTGCTTGAACTGAGCGACGTCCAGCTTCGGCAACATCCCTGTCTCCGCGTAGATGTCCAGCATCTTCTGGATCGCCGGGAAATTCGGTGCGGCGCCGGGGTCCCGGCCGAAATCATTATCCTTCAGCAGATAGGTGTCGAGAACCGGGACCGGGGCCTTGAGGACCTCCGAGACCACCTTCAGCGTCTCCTCGCGGTTCGCCAGCGCCTTCTTCATGCCGGAGGTGATGTCACGCACATAGGCCTTCACCAATTCCGGGTTCTTGTCGACGAAATCGGCGCGGCAGGCTTCGAGGATATGCACGATGTTCGGCATCGCCTGCGACAGCGAGAACAGCTTGCGAGTGCCGCCCTTTGCTTCCGCACGCGCGGCAAACGGCTGGTTCATGTTGACCGCATCGACGCGGCCTTGCCGCAGCGCGTCCTCCGAAACGGCAAAGCCGACCTCGACGAGCTTGATGTCCTTGGCCGGATCGACGCCATTCTGCTTGAGCAGCATGTTGAACGGCCCCTGCGTGCCGCCGCCGATCACGGAAATGCCGACCGTCTTGCCCTTGAGGTCGGCGATGGTCTTGATCGGCGAGTCATCCATCACGGCCCAATAGACCGAGAAGCCGCCGGGCTTCTCGAACACGTGCTGTGCGACGATGTAGGCCTTGAGATTGCCGCCGACCACGCCGTTCGCGAGCGACAGCGGAGCCTGGGTGGCGCAATCCAGCGCGCCGGCAGCGAGGGCCTGGGTCATCGGCGCCGTACCCTGGAATTGGGTCCATTCAATGTTGTAGGTCTTGCCGAGATTGGGAAATTCCGCCGGCCGGCGCATCATCCAATATTTCGACTCCTCCGCCGGAATTGTCCAGCCGACGCGGATCGTTTGCTGCGCCTGCGTCGGGCTCGCACTTCCGATGACGGCTGCCACCGCGCCAATCGCCAGGATCCACTTCGAAACCGCACGCATCTTGCCAGCTCCACTGCTTCGGCGCCAACAGGCGCCACCCAACCCAGCTTGCTCCCAAATGTTTCATGGTTCAAACAACGAGGCAAGCCGGGCCGGTGCCCCCAAATCCTCAATCCGGAAGGAGATTCATGCTAGATCGCCGAGCGGACCACTTCGCGTCGCGACATGAGGAGAGCAGCCGATGACTGAATCCGGAGGCGCAAAGACGCAGGCAGCCGAGAGGCTCGGCTATCTCGGGCTCGGCCTGATGGGAACGCCCATGAGCCGACGCCTGCTCGAGGCCGGCCACGACGTCACGGTCTGGAACCGCTCCCCTGACAAGGCGCGTGCACTGGTCCAGGCCGGTGCCAGGCACGCCGCTTGCCCCCGCGACGTGGCCGCCAACGCCAGTATCGTCTTCATGTGCGTGACGGACGCGGCTGCGGTGGAGGAGGTGATCTTCGGTGCGAAGGGCCTTGCGGCAGCGCCAGGAGCGGGCCGGCTTGTGGTCGACTTCTCGTCGATCCACCCCGACGCCGCGCGCGACATCGCGGCGCGGCTAAGGGCGAAAAATGGCATGGGCTGGATCGATGCGCCGGTTTCCGGCGGCAGCAAGGGCGCGGAGGAAGGGACCCTTGCGGTGATGGCGGGCGGAGATGTCGCGAATATCGAAAGGGTACGGCCGTACGTTCTCGCAATGGCACGCAGGTTCACCCATATGGGACCCACCGGAGCCGGTCAGACCACCAAACTCTGCAATCAGGTGATCGTCGGCTGCGCGATGGCGGTCCTCGCGGAAGCCACCCGGCTTGCGGTGAATGCGGGGATCGACGCCGGACGGCTGCCTGAGGCGCTCGCAGGAGGATTCGCCGATTCCATTCCGCTCCAGCTCTTCGTCCCGCGAATGGTGCAGGGCGTTCACGCGCCGCCGCTCGGCCACATCGCAACCATGCTGAAGGATCTCGACACGATCGCCGACGTTGCCCAGGCGACATCGACCCCGGTGCCGATGGCGTCTCTCGCCGGCCAGCTTTTCAGGTTGGCGAAAGCGGCGCGCGGAGCGGACGCGGATGCACTCGAGATCTACAAGCTGTCGGCGGGAAATCCCTGAATTCGATCCGAGGGAAGCCAGCTCGGCCGTTTCGCTTCAGGATGATTTCTGCCCGGCGTCGGCCAGGAAGCGTCCATATGCGCCTTGCGCAAACAGCAGCGGCTCCTTTCGGTTGTACGAGTATGCCTCTACGGCCCCGAGGAAAATGACGTGATCTCCGCCGTAGTACCGATTGACCGATCGGCACTGAAAATTCGCGACGCTATCTGCAAGAATTGGCGCGTTTCCCAGACCCGGGCTCCAAACGACGCCGGCAAACTTCTCATCTGACGACTTGGCGAACTTGTTGGCGAGCGCCTGTTGCGAAGCCCCGAGCACGTTGACGGCGAAATGGCTCGCATTCTGGAATACGGTCAAACTCGACGAATACACCACGAGACTCCACAGGACGAGCGGCGGATTCAGGGAGACCGAGGCGAACGAGTTGCACGTCAGGCCGTACGGCTTGCCGTCCGGCGCAGCCGCCGTGATGACCGTCACACCGGTTGCGTAGGTTCCGAGCGCATTGCGAAAATCGCGGGGATCGATCGGCGAACTGCCGCTCGCCAGCTCGTTGGCTGGATCGTGCGCGGCCGGTTGCTTGGGGACGTCATTCATGAGCCCGCCTCACAGCGTCAGGTTCTCAGACGGCAAGCCCAGTGCCACGCGGCCATAGTTTGTCCCAGCCGCGTCGAAGTTGAACGCGAGGTGCGAGTTGATGGCGTGGGCATCGCGAAATTGTCGCTGCAGCACGCCAGTCGTGAACAAGCCGCGGGCTCCGCTCGCCGAAAACAGCATCGAGACCGCCTCGGTACACAGATTGACCGAGAAGGCGCCGTCACGACGATACCTGGTCTTGGCGATAATGCTTGGAATGCGGCCGCACCGCGCATCATCCATCGCCTCGATACAGGCCGAACGCATGATCAGCCGCGCGGCGTCGACCTTCGAGGAGGCGTCCGCGATCTTGATCTGGGTGCTCTGAAAGTCGCTGAGCTTGGCCCGGTTGTAAGTCGATATGCGGTGGCGCACGGCCTCGATATAGTCGTCCAGGCACGCCTGCGCGTTCCCGAGCGCGACGCCGGACAGCACGTAGGGAAACAGGGAAAACACCGGCAGCGCATAGAGCGGGTTTGGATTGAACACGCTTCCCGGCGAAGGTCCTCCGGCGAGATCGCCGACCGCAACCGTCATGTGGTCAGCAACGAAAGCGTCCCGCACTTCCACATCGCTCGACCCGGTTCCGCGCAGCCCCGCGACGTTCCAGGTGTCCAGAATTTTGTAATCGCCCTTGGGAAGCAGAAAGATGCGATACTCGATGCCATCGGCCTCGTCGTCGGATGAAACCACGCTGGCGAGCATGTTCCACTCGCAGGACGCGACGCCGGAGGAGAATGGCCAACTGCCGCGCAGCCGGTAGCCGCCTTCGACCTTGGTGGCACGACCGGCCGGGAAGATGAAGGACGATGCAATCAGCGCGTTTGCGTCCTTGCCCCAAACGAGCTCCTGGGCCTGTGGTTCGAACATGCCCAGCATCCAGTGATGGCTCGCCAGATTGGCAAAATTCCAGGCGACCGAGGCATCGGCCTGCGCGAGCAGGTCGGCGCAATCGACCAGCGCGACGTAGTCGAGCTCGGCGCCGCCAAACCGCTTCGGCTGCAAAAGTCTGAAAAGGCCGGCGTCGTGCAGATCCCGCTCGGTCTCGGGCGGAAGGCGCCGCAACTCCTCCGTTCGAACCGCCCGCTCCTTCAGTTGCGGAATGAGCGCCTTCGTTCGCGCGATCATCGCCGCATAGGCGCGATCGTCTGTCCGCGGCGCAGCAGTCTGACTCGTACCCGGTCTTTGACCACCCGCCGCCATTCGTGTCCCTCACTTCAAGACTGTTATGCGGCGGGAGCCGCTGCAAATCAAGACGAGCAACGTCAACGCCCAACCGACGCCTCGTTGCCGGGCGTTTCGAGCGAATGCGATGTCGCAAAATTGGGCAGTGCAGAAACAGAGTTCCGCGACAGATGGCCAGAACCGTAGACCTGCATGCCTATTGCCGCTCCTTTGGTCAGTCGTACCGCCTCCGCTCCTTTGCGGCGCTACGCCAGCTCAGGCCGGACAGATCTGCGTGCCCGCCGCCAACCGGACCAACCACCTGATCAGGTCGCCCGCTTCTTGCCAAAGACCCCCTGCTCCGCGAGTTCGGCAATCCTCTGATCGCCATACCCCAACGTCCGGTGCAACACGTCGTTGGTATGCTCGCCGAGCAGCGGCGCGGCAACGGGGTCGATCGCGGGCGTCAGGCTCATGGACACCGGCTGCTCGATGTTGGGCACCCACTCCGCGGTGGGATGCGGAATTCGGCTGAGCCGTCCGCGCTCCCGCGCCTCCGGCGCGTTGAACCCCTCTTCGACCGTCCTGAGATAGCCAACGGGAATGTTGGCCTTCTTCATCTTTGCCATCCAGCTCTCGAGACGATCGCCCGCGAACACTTCCGCGATGGCCGCGCGCAGCTTTTCCTTGTTCTCGGACCGCGCCTTGCGGTTGGCAAAATGCGGATCGGTGATGAGATCCGGCCGATCCAGCACTTCGACCACCAGGCGCTGGTAGAGCCGATCATTGGCGCACGCGATATAGAGCGGCCCGTCCGATGCCTCGTAGACGCCGACGGTCGGAGAGCCACTCGGCGAGTTGCCGAACCGCCCCGGATTCTGGCCGTTGATCAGATAGGCCATGCCGTAGAAGCCGGTCATCGCCATGGCGATATCGAACAAAGCTACCTCGACGTGCTGTCCGCGGCCGAGACGGTCCCTGGCCAAGAGGGCCAGCAGGATGGCGTTGCAGGCGGCCATTCCTGTCGCCATGTCGACGATGGGCGGACCGGTCCGGACCGGCGGACCGTCGGGAAAGCCATTGAGCGACATGAAGCCGCTTTCAGCCTGGGTAATCGGGTCAAACCCCGGACGCATGGCAAACGGGCCGCGGCGTCCATAGGCCGAGATCGAGCAATAGACGAGCCGCGGATTGATCGGGGCAACCGACTCGTAGTCGAGCCCGAATCTCTTCATGACGCCGCCGGAAAAGTTCTCGACGACCACGTCCGCCTTGCGGATCAACTCTCGCGCAACCTCCTGCGCCGCAGGTATCGCGAGGTCCAGCGCGATGTCGCGCTTGTTCCGGTTCAGGCTGAGATAGGCCGCGCTCTCGCCCCCGATCTCGGCATGTTCGTATGCGCGCGTATCGTCGCCGCCGTCCGGGTTCTCGATCTTGATGATTTCCGCGCCGAAATCGCCCAGCGTTTGTGTGCAGGCCGGCCCTGCGACCACCCGGGTGAAATCGATCACCAGTAGTCCATCAAGTGCGGTAGGCCCTTCGGCGCGCGGCCTGCGCTCCGGCAGTTGAGGCTTGATCATCATGCGCGCTCCCGTACATCGGCTTGTGGCCGCCGACTTCTTGCATGGTCAAACTTTAAAGCGTGGCTTCCTCGACTCCGCAAGTGCCTCGCCCCGGACGCGCGTCCCGAACGCAGAAGAGGCCCGGCAGCCACTGGCTGCCGGGCCGTTCGGTCCATTCGAGATGCCGCCATGCCTAGCGGCTCCGCGGGTGTCGCGAACCCTACCCCTGCCGGGCTCATTCCGCTTTGCGGGATACTAAGAGGCATCACGCTTCCACAGACATTTGCGCCAATACAGGGTATGCGTCCATCCCCAGGGCACGTCGGGCGCATACAGCCGATAGCCCGCCCTGATGAAATTGTTGGCGGAGGCTGCATTGTCCGTCGTATCCGAGACAATGCTGACCCAGCCCTCGCGCCGGGCCCGCGCCTCCATGGCCCTCATCAGTCGCAGTTGAAGCGCATGGCCACGATGCTTCTCCGACACGCCCACGCGGCAAAAGTAGCCGCTGTTGCGCTCGCGGGCCGACGCGACGACGCCGGCGAAGGCCACTGCCTGATCGCCTTGGTGAGCAAGCCACCAAACGCCCTGGTCGAATTGCGGAACAGCGGCGCTGTCGAGAAGCCATTGCGGCCGGCGCCGAATGTCGAGCTCCAGTCCGGCGTCCTGATCCAGGGGACGCCTTATGCGGCCGTCTACAACAACTCGGATGCTGCGTTCTATTTGTATGGGGTGGGGACCGACCCGGGCATCCCGCTAGGGTCAAGCATCGACTATTGGGGCACGAGCGCCCCGACCAGTGCTTTCGCGTTGGCCTACGGCCAGGCGATTTCACGCACGACCTATGCGCCCCTGTTTTCGCTCTTCGGCACGACCTACGGCAACGGCGACGGCAGCACCACGTTCAATCTGCCAGATCTTCGTGGGCGTGTCGTCGCCGGCAAGGATGACATGGGCGGCAGCGCTGCAAGTCGTCTGACGTCGGCGTATTTTGGAACTAGTGCAGCAACACTCGGGGCTGTGGGTGGCTCTCAAAATCACGCGCTGACTCTCAGTGAATTGCCGACTGGTATCACCTCGGCAAACGCGTCTCAGGCAATATCGATCACCCTTCAAGGCAAGTTTCCATATGTCGCTTCGAATGAAGGCATTGCGTCGGTCCCCGTTCCAAGCACTGGCGGTTCTTATGCCGTGTATAACTCTGGCGGCACTAGTTGGTTCGCGGCCACGTCTCTTTCATCGAATAACTCGATCAGCGTTACATCCACTAACACGAGCGGCAATGCTCACTCTATCATCTCGCCGACGATCGTCGCCAACAAATTGATTAGGATAATCTAGTCTGGCGGGTCTGCCTAGACGCTCACGAATGGCAGGTGCTTGATCCTGTCCCACTGTTGCGCGTGCGGTATGCCTGAGAGTTGTTCTCTCATTCTCTTCGGCTTGGGGTGACGCACTGTCACGGCGAACTCGCCGAAGACGTATTCGATCTGGAATGGAAGAGACAGCTTGCATGGCGCGACGTCGGGAAGTCGGTTCGCGCTGAGCACGAAGGATTTCAGGATGGTCAGGTCGATATGCTGATCTCGGATTGACAGTTCGGGTGACATGGCAACCCGAATAACCAGCATGCTTGTCTCGCCTTCGCGCGACGAGGCCGGGTTGCTCGCAACGGCGAGCAATAGCCCGATCACGCCAAACCGCCACACGTTCCGAAGTAGCACGTCCGACTCCTGCTTTCTGCTTGTTCACCAATGCCGAATGGCTGTCGATGACTCCGAACGGAGGCGCGAGTGTCGCGTCCTTCGACGACAACCTAAGAGGGATAGAACGACACGCGAACGATAGTCAACGAGTCTTGAGACTTCAGATGATCCCGAACCGCTTCCGCCGCTCCGCCGTTTCGGCGAGCTCCTTCAGCTCCGCGTGTGCGAGCTTGCCGTTGGCGACGATGCCGGCGAGATGGTCGCGCACCTTGCCGACGATGTTGATCGCGAGGAACAATTTCTCACGTCCCGCCGCATCGTCGACCGTGGTCGCGCGCCAGGCTGCGATGTAGCTCTTCTCGAGTGCATCGAAGGCCTCCGTCAGCAGTTCGTCATCCAGGAGCGCCTCGGCCCGAACCGCCCTCGTCGCCGCCCGCTCCAGTGCGCTCTCGTCAGGCATTCGCATCCCCCTCCCCGTTCGGCCGGCCCGCCTTCAGTTCACGATGGGCGGCAGAGGCCGCCATGCCCAACGCTGCTTCCGCGACGTCCATGCGATGCTGCTCCTGCGCATGCTGCAGCTTCTGTTCATGGCTCAGCGTCTTGAGATGTGCATCGAGCAATGCGATTTTGGCGTCGAGCCCGGCCTTGATCCTGGCGAGTTCAATCTCGGCCTGCATCTTCACCTGCTGGTGAATCGCATCGGCCTGCGCCCTTTCGTGCTCGATCTGCGCCTTGTGCGCGGCAGCGACCTGGTCGGCCTGCAGCCGCGCCTGCAGCGTCGCCAATTTCGGATCGGGCGGCGGTTGTGGCGGCGTGGGCGGCGGATGCAGGAGCTGGCCGGTCTGCGGGTTGACGGCCGCGGGATCATTGAAGAACCGGTCGGGGTTCTTGTGCCCCATGATCCGCGTCAACTCGGCGGCGGTGTTGTAGAGTTCGCGATCGCTGACGAGATTGATCTTGCCGCCGACGACCAGCTCCTTCTGGATGTTCGCAATCGCCATGGTCTGGGCGAATTGCTGAGCCTTACCGCCGGAACCGAGGCCGACGTTGATCGTCATGTCGTCGCGGGTTTTCCAGTTGCGCGGATCGACGTCGACCCAGGCGTTGCGCAGACGCACCGTCTGCTGCCGCTGGCCGTGCTTGCGTATGGTGCCGTGCAGCAGCGCAAAGACGTCGCGCACGCCTTCCGCCATGATCCGGGCGATCAGCTTGATCCGCATCTGCGAAGCAGAGAATACCTGCGCGACGGCGGTTGCCGACTGGTTCTGCAGTGCGTTGGCGTCAATGCCCTGCGTCTGCTTGCCGAGCCCGGTGCGGACCTCGAGCTCGGCGTCGAGATACTGCAGCATCGGATAGATCGACGAGGTGATGTCGGGCACCACCTGCCAGTTGAGCCCGCCGGCCGTTTTGGTGCGCACCACCCCGCCCGGCCGCGACACCAGGAGATCGTCCAGCGTGTTGGGCCCTGCATTCTGCTCGGCCACCTCGACGCGAGGGTTGTTGTGCAGATAGAGATTGTCGAGCGCGCCGCGCTTCAGCGCGGTCTTCTCCCGCTGCAGCGACATCACGAGGTCCGCGATCGAGCGGCCGAAGAAGCGATGCGTCACCGGCACCGGCGTCGTCGCGGCGAAGGGCATCGCGTCGAACGGCGTGATGCAGTCCTTGCCGTCCTTCCGCAGGATCTCGCCCTGCTCGCCACCGGTGATGACCTGGTAGAGGCACGGCCTGCCCGTGCCTTCAAAGTCCATGCGCACATAGTGCTCCGTGATCCGCACCAGCCGCGCCGCCGAATTGACGCCGTCGCCGCCCGCGGTCGCCGCGAGGTGCTCCTCGACCGTGTCGCGGGCCAGCGTCTCGATCTCCGTCGCGCCGGCACGGGGCGCGAGCGACCTGATCTGTCCGGCATCAAAACCTTCGGCAATCAACTGCCCTTCGGTCTTGGTGACGACCTCGTGGAAGCAGTAGTTGCAGTCACGGATATTGCGGGCGCCGCGCTCGATGCCGAATTCCTCCGGCGGCACGCCCATGACCCGCGCCTGGGCGAGCTTGCGCGTGGTGACGATGGTGACGTCGTGCGTCACGGGAGGTCCCAGTGGCACGGGCGGCGCCAGAGCAAGCAAGGGAACGGGCATGTGTGATTGAACTC
>NZ_JAGWUA010000043.1 GCF_028868675.1 Bradyrhizobium sp. | reverse complement strand
ACAGAAAGCCCTTGTGACCGGCGACGATCAGGTGCGGATGACGGCGGCGCATTTCGTCCGCGCCGAGGCCCTGCTTCTCCAGCTGGCCGTCGCGAAAATTCTCCAGGAACACGTCGGCGGTTTCAAGCAGGCGATGCATGGCATCGCGATCCTCGGACTTGGCGAAATCCAGCACGACGCTGCGCTTGCCACGGTTGAACAGCGGGAAGAAGGAAGTGCCCATGCCGCCGAGGCTGCGGGTCTTGTCGCCCGCGGGCGGCTCGACCTTGATCACCTCGGCGCCGAGCTGCGCGAGGATCATGCCGCAGGTCGGACCCATCACCATGTGGGTCATCTCGACGACCCGCACACCCTCGAGCGGCAACCCGGTTTCGGCCATGCATCTTCTCCCTGTGGCCCGGCTTGGGCCGACCGTAGGCCTTCACAAGCCTTCTTAAAAATATAATCTGTCGAATAGTGCCATCAGCATTCTAGAACGCTTGGATCTCATGGATTCGCGCCAGCTCCGCTATTTTATCGCCGTCTACGAGCAGCGGAACCTGTCGCGCGCCGCCGACCAGGTCAACGTCGCGCAGTCCGCGCTCAGCCATCACGTCTCGAACCTCGAGGCCGAGTTCGCCACGCCGCTGTTCGAGCGCAAGTCGCGCGGCATGGAGCCGACCGCGGCCGGCGAACGGCTCTACGAGCACGCCCGCATCATCCTGCGCGCGATGGCGGAGGCCGAGACCGAGGTGCGCGAGGGCGCCCGCGTCATCGCCGGCGACATCTCCATCGGCATGGCGAATTCCGGAGTCAAGGCGATCGGCGTCGAGCTGATGCGCACCGTGCTGACCAGATATCCCAAGCTGAAGCTGTCGCTCACCGAAAGCCTGTCGGGCGCGACATTGATGCACCTGATGGTCTCCAACGTCGACCTCGCGCTGGTCTACAATCCGCCGTCGGAGAAGGAGCTGATCACGGAAGCGGTGCTGGAAGAGGAGATGTTCTTGGTCGGCATTCCCAGGCTCGTCGGCAAGGCCAAGAGCCCGATCCGCTTCGAGGAGCTGAGCCGCCTGCCGCTGATCCTGCTTCGCTACGGCCTCGGCCTCTCCTCCCGGGCGCTGCTGGATGATCCCGTCCTGCTCAAGCGGCTGGAGGGCAGCGCCATCCTGCATGCCAACTCGATCACGGGGATGACCGGGGCGCTGGTGGAGGGACTTGGCTGCACGATCGCCACAAAGCTGTTCGCGCGGGAGGAGTTGAAGGCGGGCCGCCTGATCGCGCGCGAGGTGATCGCGCCGAAGCTGACCCGCACGCTCTATCTCTGCCGCCTGCGCAACCGCCCCATGACCTACGCCATGGAGGAGATGCGGCGCCTGATGCTCTCCATGATCGCCGGGCAGGTCCGCAGCGGCGCCTGGCAGGCGACGCTGGTGGGTTGATGCCCACACGCGCCTCATGCCCGGCCTTGTGCCGGGCATCCACGTTCTTTGTCCCGCAAGAAAGACGTGGATGGCCGGGCCTTCGCCACGCCGAAGGGGCTTCGGCCCCGCAGGCGGGACAAGCCCGGCCACGACGATGCGGAAACACCCGGTGCCAGACTCTCACGCCACCTGCGGCAAATCGACCATCGCCTTGGCCAGCTCGCGTTCGTCGTAGGCGACGTCCTGCAGCTTTCCGGAGAAGTAATCGATATAGGCGGCCATGTCGAAATGGCCGTGACCGGAGAGGTTGAACAAAATGGTCTCGGCCTTGCCTTCGCGCTTGCAGCGCAGGGCTTCGTCCGTCGCCGCCTTGACCGCATGGGTCGCTTCCGGCGCCGGCACGATGCCCTCACAGCGCGCGAAGTCGACGGCTGCATCGAAGCAGCCGCGCTGCTGGTAGGCGACCGCCTCGATTTCGCCGAGTTCCTTCAGATGCGACACCAGCGCCGACATGCCGTGATAGCGCAGGCCGCCGGCATGGAAGCCGGGCGGCGTGAAGCTCGAGCCGAGCGTGTGCATCTTGACGAGCGGCGTCATGTGGCCGGTATCGCCGAAGTCATAGGCGTATTTTCCTCGTGTCAGGGAGGGACAGGCCGTCGGCTCGACCGCGATGATGCGCGGCTTCTTCGCCTTGCCCTGCAATCCCCTGCCGATGAACGGGAAGGCGATGCCGGCGAAGTTCGAGCCGCCGCCGGCGCAGCCGATCACGACGTCGGGCCAGGCATCGGCCATGGCCAATTGCTCCATCGCCTCCTGGCCGATGACGGTTTGATGCAGCAGCACGTGGTTGAGTACGGAGCCGAGCGCATATTTCGTTTGCGGATCCTTGGCCGCGATCTCGACCGCTTCCGAAATGGCGATGCCCAGCGAGCCCGGATGATCGGGCCGCTCGCCGAGAACCTTTCGTCCATAGTCCGTGGTGTTGGACGGCGAAGGCAGGCAGTTCGCGCCGTACGTCTCCATCAGCGCGCGGCGGTAAGGCTTCTGATCGTAGGAGACGCGCACCTGATAGACGATGACCTCGAGGCCGAACAGGGAGCCGGCGAGCGCAAGCGAGGAGCCCCACTGGCCGGCGCCGGTCTCGGTCGACAGCCGCTTGACGCCTTCCTGCTTGTTGTAGAAGGCCTGCGGAATGGCGGTGTTCGGCTTGTGGGAGCCCGCCGGGCTGACGCCCTCGTACTTGTAGAATATCTTCGCCGGCGTTCCGAGCTTCTTCTCCAGCGCGCGTGCGCGAAAGAGCGGAGTCGGCCGCCACATGCGGTAGATGTCGCGGACAGGCTCGGGGATCTCGATCTCGCGCTCGGTCGATACCTCCTGCATGATCAGCGCCATCGGGAACAACGGCGACAGATCGTCGGGACCGACCGGCTGTTTGGTGCCGGGGTGCAGCACGGGCGGCGGCGGCTTCGGAAGATCGGCCTGAATGTTGTACCAGATTTTCGGAATCCTGGTTTCGTCGAGCTGGTATTTGAGCGTTTCGCTCATGCGTCCCTCCGGCTTGTCGCTGATCTTGCGGTCTCATTTTCGACTTTAGCGTCGCCGCCGGGCGGCGCAACACGTCTTCCCCGGAGGCGCCGGCAAGGTAAGTCACCACCGCCGGTTTCGATAATATCGAACGCTCCGATCGATATGTTCGTCTGGATTTCCGCCCCTCGAACGCCAACATGGCCCGATCGGGCAGGGCTTCGGCAAAAAACTCATCAAGAAAAGCCGCCGGGCGTTCGAGCGGCGCGAGCGCGCACCTTTCGTGGGGAGGACATCATGGGCGTCGTCGGCATCGATACTGGCCTTGAGCTCGGCGCCAATTCCTCGGGGCCCGACGGGATTTCGCGGCGGCTGGAGAGCCTGCCGGCCACAGCCCACGTCTGGCGCCTCGTCATCCTGCTCTCGCTCGCCGGCTGCTTCGAGATCTACGACCTGTTCCTGACCGGCTATATCGCGCCGGGGCTCGGCCGCAGCGGGCTCCTGACCGCGACGACGCAGGCTTTCTTCGGCTTCTCCGGGATCGGCGCCTTCGTCGCGGCGACGTTTGCGGGCCTGTTCGTCGGCACGTTCTTCCTGGGCTTCCTGGCCGACAGGTTCGGGCGGCGGGCGATCTTCACCTACGCGCTGCTCGCCTACACCGCGGCATCCGTCATCATGGCCTGCCAGACCTCGGCCGGGGGCGTGCTGTTCTGGCGCTTCCTCGCCGGCATCGGCATCGGCGTCGAGGTCATCACCATCGATGCCTACATCACCGAGCTGGTGCCGAGCCGGATGCGCGGCCGCGCCTTTGCGGTGAACCAGTCGATCATGTTCATCGCGGTTCCCATCGTCGCCTTCCTCGCCTGGTGGCTGGTGCCGCTGTCGCCCTACGGCGTGGACGGCTGGCGCTGGGTGGTGCTGATCGGGGCCGCCGCCAGCATGGTCATCTGGGTGCTGCGGTTGTTCCTGCCGGAGAGCCCGCTGTGGCTTGCGCGCCATGGCAGGATGGAGGAGGCGCTGCGCATTCTCGCCACGCTCGAAGCCGCGGGCGGAACGAGCGACGCGCCGCGGGCCGCCGCGCCGGCCGCACGGCCGGCACAGACCGCAGGCAGCGTGAACTTCACCGACCTGTTCCGGCCGCCCTATCTCTCCCTCGTCGCGCTGTTCATGGTGTTCAACCTCTGCCAGGCCTTCGGCTTCTACGGCTTCGCCAATTGGGTGCCGACGCTGCTGGTCGAGAAGGGCATCACCGTCACCAAGAGCCTGCAATATTCCTTCATCGTCGCGTTCGCCTATCCGATCGCGCCGCTGATCGCCGCGAGCTTCGCCGACCGCTTCGAGCGGCGCTGGATCATCGCCTGCGCCTGCGCGGCGATCATCGTGTTCGGCATGGCGTTCGCACAGCTCACCCAGCCGGCGATGCTGATCGCCTGCGGCGTGCTGCTGACGGCGTGCAACATGACGATGTCCTATGCCTATCACGCCTACCAGACCGAGGTGTTCCCGACCCAGGTCCGCGCGCGGGCCTCCGGCCTCGTCTATTCGATGAGCCGGCTGAGCGCGACGTTCTCGGGCTTCATCGTCGCCTGGATGCTGAAGGAGGGCGGCGTGACCGGCGTGTTCGGCCTGATCACGGCCGCAATGCTGGTCGTCGTGATCACGATGGCGCTGTTCGGCCCGAACGTACGCGGCAGGCCGCTCGACGCCTGACATCGGAGTCGCCGGGCTTCAAGGGCCTTGCCGAAGCGGACCTCCATGTCTACCTCTCCGCTGGTTTCGTGAGAGGTGCCGCCATGCTGGATGCCGCCGTCAAGGCGCTGTCGCAAATGATCTCGCCGCCGATGCGCTCGATCCTGTGGCGATCGATCGGTGTCGCGCTCGTGCTGATCACCGTGCTGGCGATCGGCCTGCAGCGGCTGTTGAGCTGGTTCGCCACCTACGGCGAGAGCTGGCTCGAGCAGCTGCTCGGCCCGGGCTGGCACTCCGCGTTGGAAGTGCTGTCCTGGATCGTCTCGATCGCGGCCGGGCTCGGCGTGGTGTTCGGCGGCATTCTGCTGATGCCCGCGATCACCTCGCTGGTGGCGAGCCTGTTCGTCGACGAGGTCGCCGACCATGTCGAGCGCGAATACTATCCGGCCGAGCAGCCCGGCGTCGCACTGCCGTTCGCGCAGGCGATGCAGGAGGGCGTCAAGACCGCGCTCCTGACCATCCTGGTCTACCTGGTCGTGCTGCCGTTCGTGTTCCTTGCCGGCGCCGGCTTTTTGATCTTCTTCGTCGCCACCGCCTGGCTGCTGGGCCGCGAATATTTCGAGCTTGCCGCCATGCGCTTCCGCCCGCCGGAGGAGGCCAGGGCGATGCGGCGCGACAACGCCGCCACCGTCTTCACGGCGGGGCTGATCATCGCAGCCTTCGTGTCGATCCCGGTCATCAACCTCGCGACGCCGATCTTCGGCATGGCCCTGATGGTCCACATGCACAAGCGCCTGTCCGGCCCGCGGCCCGAGCTGATCGAGCCGAGGCGCAGGGGCGATGTGCCAGCGGGTTGAGAAGCCAACGCACAGTCGTCATGGCCGCTCCCGCTACACCGTCTTCTCCGGCCAGCGGCAGAGGTCGTTGATCAGGCAGACCTCGCAGCGCGGCTTGCGGGCGAGGCAGGTGTAGCGGCCGTGCAGGATCAGCCAGTGATGCGCGTGAAGCATGAACTCGGCCGGGATTGCCTTCTCCAGGCCGAGCTCGACCTCGAGCGGCGTCTTGCCGGGCGCCAGTCCGGTTCGGTTGCCGACGCGGAACACATGCGTGTCGACCGCCATCGTGCGTTCGCCGAAGGCCATGTTGAGCACGACATTGGCGGTCTTGCGCCCCGCGCCGGGCAAGGACTCGATCCCGACGCGGGTGCGCGGCACCTCGCCGCCGAACTCCGCGATCAGTCTTGCCGACAGCGCAATGACGTTTTTGGCCTTGGTGCGGTAGAGGCCGATGGTCCTGATGTAGTCGCGCAAGCGCTCCTCGCCGAGATCGAGCATCTTTTGCGGGGTGTCGGCGACTTTGAACAATTCCCGCGTTGCCTTGTTGACTCCGGCGTCGGTTGCCTGCGCCGACAGCACCACGGCGACCAGCAGCGTGAACGGATTGAGATGCTCGAGCTCGCCCTTCGGCTCCGGATTGGCCTTTTGGAAACGGCTGAAGGCCTCGTGGATCTCGGCCGCGGTCCAGGGTCGTGGCGCCTTCGGCGTTTTCTTCGCGGCGCGCGCCGGCCGCGCGGCCGCCTTCTTGACCGTCATCTTCGAACCGGCCGGTCTTCGTGCCGCCGTCTTGCGGGTGATTTTCGCCATGATCCGATATACTGACAGGCCATGAGCACAGGCAACGAATTTGATCGCGGACCCGAGCCGCAGATCTTCTCGGCGCTGCTGACCCCGCATCGCTCGCTGAACCGCAGCGGCTTTCTCGCCGTGATGCTGTTCTTGAGCGCCATCAGCTTCGTCACCGGCGTCATCTTCCTGGTGATCGGCGCCTGGCCGGTGGTCGGCTTCCTCGGCCTCGACGTGCTGGTGATCTGGTGGGCGTTCAGGGTCAATTTCCGCACCGCGCGGGCGAGCGAGGAGATCACGGTCACGCCGAGCGAATTGCGCGTGCGGCGGGTCAGCCACCGCGGCCACGTCACCGAGTGGGTGCTCAACCCGCTCTGGGTCCGGCTCGAGGAGAAGGCCGACGAGGAGTTCGGCATCGAGCGGCTCTATCTGATCTCGCGCGGCCGGCGCCTGTCGGTCGCCAGCTTCCTCGGCCCTGAGGAAAAAGCAAGCTTTGCCAAGGCCTTGCTCGGCGCGCTGAATGCCGCCAAGCGTGGCCCGACCTACAATCCGATCACCTGAAAGCGGGTCGGAAATCGGGTGGCCTCCAGCGCGGCCCGACCCTACATTTCCGGTCATGATGACACTCGCAATCCATGACCAGCGCCTGGCCAAGCCGGGCCCCCAGAACGCCGCGCTGCGCGACTACGATTCGGTCCGCCGGGCGATCGCCTTCATTTCGGAGAACTGGCGCGCGCAACCGACCATCGAGGCGATGGCGGACGCGGCGAGCGTCACCCCGGATGAACTGCACCACCTGTTCCGCCGCTGGGCGGGACTGACGCCAAAGGCCTTCATGCAGGCGCTGACGCTGGATCACGCCAAGGGCCTGCTGCGCGACTCCGCGAGCGTGCTCGACGCCGCCCTCGATTCGGGGCTGTCGGGGCCGGGGCGGCTGCACGATCTCTTCGTCACCCATGAAGCGATGTCGCCCGGCGAATGGAAGAAAGGCGGCGCCGGCCTGACGTTGCGCTACGGCTTCCATCCTTCGCCTTTCGGCACGGCGATCGTGATCGCGACCGGTCGCGGCTTGTCGGGGCTGGCCTTCGCCGATCCCGGCGAGGAGCAGGCCGCGCTCGCGGACATGGCGCGGCGCTGGCCGAACGCGACCTATGTCCAGGACCAGGAAAGCACCGCGCCGCTCGCACGGCGCATCTTCGATACAAAGCTGTGGCGGCCGGACCAGCCGTTGCGCGTGGTGCTGATCGGCACCGATTTCGAGGTGCGGGTGTGGGAGACGCTCTTGAAGATCCCGATGGGACGCGCGGTCTGCTATTCCGACATCGCCAACAAGATCAAAAGCCCGAAGGCGTCGCGCGCCGTCGGCGCCGCGGTCGGCAGGAATCCGGTTTCGTTCGTCGTGCCGTGCCACCGCGCCCTCGGCAAGGGCGGCGCGCTCACCGGCTATCACTGGGGCATCACCCGCAAGCAGGCGATGCTGGGCTGGGAAGCCGGGCAGCTCGGGGTGCAATAGCTGCACCCTGGCGCGCTTGCGCCGTGCCCACCATCTCCCGCAATTGCTACAGCATGGTGGGCACGCTTCGCTTTGCCCACCCTACCAAGAAGCACCTAGCTCGCCAGATCGAGCTTCGAGGCCACCGTCGAATCCGCGTTGAGCCGGTAGATGATCGGCACGCCGGTGGCGAGCTCTCGCTTCAAGATGCCTTCGGGCGAGAGCTTCTCCAGCACCATGATCAGCGCGCGCAGCGAGTTGCCGTGGGCGGCGACCAGCGTGCGCTGGCCGCGCAGCACGCCGGGCAGAATCTCCTGCACGTAGTAAGGCAGCGCGCGCGCCAGCGTATCCTTCAGGCTTTCGCCGCCGGGTGGCGCAATGTCATAGGAGCGGCGCCAGATATGCACCTGTTCCTCGCCCCATTTCTTGCGAGCGTCGTCCTTGTTGAGCCCGGAGAGATCGCCATAGTCGCGCTCGTTGAGCGCGAGATTCTTGGACGTGGGAAGGCCGGTCTGGCCGAGCTCGGCGAGGATCAGGTCGAGCGTGTGCTGCGCGCGCGTCAGGACCGAGGTGAAGGCGACGTCGAACACGAGCTCCTGCGCCTTCAGCTTGCGGCCGGCGTCCTTCGCTTCGGCCACGCCCTGCTCGGTGAGATCGGGATCCTTCCATCCCGTGAACAGGTTCTTCAGATTCCATTCGCTCTGGCCGTGGCGCACGAGCACGAGGAGACGTTCGCTCATCTTGTTTTCCGTTGGTTCGTTCGATCAGATGTCGCCGAGGCCGAGCACGTCGGCCATGGAGTAGAGCCCGGGCTGCTTGCCTTTCGCCCAGAGCGCAGCCTTGAGCGCGCCGTGGGCGAACAGCATGCGGTCCTCGGCGTGATGCGACAGCGTCAGTCGCTCGAAGGGCCCCAGGAAGCTCACGCTGTGATCGCCGGCCGCGGTGCCGCCGCGCAGGGAGGCAAACCCGATGTCGCCGGTCCTGCGCGCGCCGGTGATGCCGTCGCGGCCGCGCGCCGAATGTCCCTCGAGCGGAATGCCGCGGCCGGATGCTGCGGCCTCGCCCAGCATCAGGGCGGTGCCGGACGGCGCATCGACCTTGGCGCGATGATGCGTCTCCACGATCTCGATGTCGAAATTCGCATCGAGCGCGTGCGCCACACGCTTGACCAGCGCCGCCAGCAGGTTGACGCCAAGGCTCATGTTGCCGGACCGCACGACCACCGCGCGGTTGGTGACGCTCTTGATCACGGCATCGTCGGATGCCGACAGGCCGGTGGTGCCGATGACGTGGACGAGGCCGCGCTCGGCGGCAATCGCCACATTGGCGATGGTGGCACCCGGCACGGTGAAATCGAGAATGCCGTCCGCCTCCGCCGACATCGCCCAGAGATCGGCCGAGAGCTTGATGCCGTTGGCCGGCAGGCCGGCGAGCACACCGGCGTCCTTGCCGAGCAATTCCGAGGCCGGCGCCTCGAGCGCTCCGGCCAGCACCGCGCCTTTGCTCTCCGCAATCGCGCGCGTCAGCGCCCGGCCCATCCGGCCGCCAGCTCCCGCAACAATCAAGCGCATATCGGGCATGGTGTGATCCTCGGTCTAGCGCCCTTGTAGCGGCGGGATGCTGTTCCGGCAACCGAGCCCATCTGCTCACACGTCATTCCGGGGCGCCCGCATCGGCGAACCCGGAATGACGGTGCATCCTTACGGCTGCGGGCCGTCATAGCCCTCGATGATGACGAGGTCGGCGTTGGAGTGCGGCTGCCGCACCTTGATGTTGGCCTGGTATTCCGGCGAGTTGTAGCAGGCGAGCGCGCTCTCATAGTCGGGGAATTCGATCACCACGTTGCGCGTGCGGCTCTGGCCCTCGATCGCGGTGAACTTGCCGGCACGGACGATGAAGCGTCCGCCGAACTTCTTGAAGATCGCGGGATTGGCGGCCGCATAGACCTTGTAGCCTTCGTCGTTGTGCACGTCGACGCGCGCGATCCAGTAGCCCTTTGCCATGCTTGCTCTCCCTTGGTTGTTTCAGCCGAACGCCTGCGCGATCTCGGCCTGGATGGCGTCCGCCGCTGCCTTCGGATCGGCGGCTTCCAGAACCGGACGGCCGACGACGAGATAGTCCGCACCGGCGGCAATCGCGCGCGCCGGCGTCATGATGCGCTTCTGGTCACCCGTCGCCGCGCCGGCGGGCCGGATGCCGGGCGTGACCAGATTCATCTGGTGGCCGACGATCTTGCGCAAATTGCCCGCTTCCTCCGGCGAGCAGACGAGACCGTCGATGCCGAGCACCTGCGCCTGCTGCGCGCGCGCCTCGACGAGTTCGGAGACGCCGAGCCGGTAGCCGGCCGCATGCAGATCGTCGTCGTCGTAGGAGGTGAGCACGGTGACGGCGAGGATCCTCAATTTCGAGCCGGCGCGTCCCTCGACCGCCGCCTTCATGGTCTGCGGATAGGCGTGCACGGTGAGGAACGTCGCGCCGAGGCCTGCGATGCTCTCGACGCCGCGCATCACGGTATTGCCGATGTCGTGCAGCTTGAGATCGATGAAGACCTTCTTACCACGGTCGGCGAGCCTGCCGACCAGCGGCAATCCGCCGGCATAGGCGAGCTGATAGCCGATCTTGTAGAACGACACGCTGTCGCCGAGCCTCGCGATCGTCGCATCCGCGACCTCGACGCTCGGCACGTCGAGCGCGACGATCAGGCGGTCGCTTGTGGCGATTTCGGCGGGCTGCATGTCACCTCACATCATGCGTTGGGAAACGTCGATCAGTTGCCGCACCAGCTCTCTCAGAGCGTCGCCGTCGGCCTGGTTCTTCAACCTGTCCATATCGTCATAGGCCTCGTCGGCAAAGGAGAGCGCGAGCTGGCCGGCGATCACATTGGCGTGGCAGGCGGCGAGGATCAGCCGCAGCGCGCCGAGCGCGCGCGCGCCGCCGAGCCGGCTCTGCGAGGCCGCCGCGATCGCAAAGGCGCGGCCGCGAAACGCCTCGCCGCGCGTCTCATGCGGGTCCTGCACGCGGCTGACCCAGTCGATCGCATTCTTCAGGAGCGGCGGCACGGAGGCGTTGTATTCTGGCGTCACGATCAGGACGCCCTGATGGGCGCCGATCATGCGCTTGAGATTGACGGCGTGCTTGGGCACGCCGGATTTCGCCTGCAGGTCGCCGTCATAGATCGGCAGGGGGAAGTCGCCGAGCGAAATGCGGGTGACGTCGACGCCGGCCTGGGCGAATTCGTAGGCGGCAACCGAGGCCAGCTTCGCATTGTGCGAGCCGGTGCGCAGCGAGCCGGGAATGACCAGGATTCTTGGTGCGGACATCCGGGAAAATCGCATTCGGCGGAAACGGGGCTCCGCCTCGCGGGACCTGCGAGCCGGCGGATCAGTCCTTGCGATACACCCAGACGCGGGCCGGCGGAAGGTTCATCCAGATCCGCTCCGAGGCCTCGGTGGACACGCCGGGCAGGGATTTCGGGATCGGCGGCACTACCGAATAGGTGAACTGCACGAAGGGCGCGCCGGGCGCGAGCGCGGCGAAGGCGTCGCGGACGAGTTTCAGGCGCGTCAGCATCGGCTTCGTCACCAGCGGCAGGCCGGACACGACGGCGGAGGCCGGAGCCCCCAACACGTTCCAGAGCGTGTCGCGCAGACGATAGGCATCGCCCTGCACGACCTTGGCCTGCGGATAGCGATCGCGCAGCAACGCGCAGAAGCCGGGATTGTATTCGACGAGGACCAGTCGCTTCTGGTCGACGCCGCGCTCGATCAGGGCCGAGGTGATGGCGCCGGTGCCGGGGCCGAGTTCGACCACCGGTCCGTCCGAATTGATGTCGACATAATGCGCCATGGTCCGGGCGAGCAGCCGCCCCGACGGCATCACCGCGCCCACATGCAGCGGCTTTTCGATCCATGACCGGAGAAAGCGTACCTCGTCGTCAAGACGAGGCTTCTTCAACGCACGCACGGACGATTGCATGGGCATGGCACTACCGGACGGGACCGCGTCACCGCGGCGTGTCAGAAAATCTTCATAAAGAGGTATAGGCCAGGGGCGATACGGTCAAGCTGACTTAGCTAGCCCCGATTGCCGAAGAAATCCTTGACCTTGGTGAAGAAGCCCGCGGACTCCGGCTGCGTTGCGCCGGAGGAGAGCTTTTCAAATTCCGCCAGCAATTCCTGCTGCTTCTTGGTGAGATTTTGCGGCGTTTCCACCACGACCTGGACGTACATGTCGCCGGTCTGGCGCGAACGAAGCACCGGCATACCTTTTGATGCAATGCGGAAACGCCGCCCCGACTGCGTGCCGGCGGGAACCTTCACCTTGGTCTTGCCCTTGTCGATGGTCGGCACCTCGAACTCGCCGCCGAGCGCCGCCGTCACCATCGAGATCGGCACACGGCAATGCAGATCGGCGCCATCGCGCTGGAAGAACTCATGCTGGGAGAGCGACAGGAAGATGTAGAGGTCGCCCGCCGGGCCGCCGCGCACCCCGGCTTCGCCCTCACCGGCGAGCCTGATCCGCGTACCGTCCTCGACGCCCTGCGGGATGTTGACCGACAGCGTCCGCTCGCGCGTGACGCGGCCCTGGCCTGCGCAGGACGGACAGGCGTCCTCGATCATCTGGCCGCGGCCCTGGCAACCCGGGCAGGTCCGCTCGAGCGTGAAGAAGCCCTGCGACTGCCGCACGCGCCCGGCGCCGCCGCAGGTCGAACAGGTCTTCGGCTTGGAGCCGGCCTTGGCGCCGGTGCCCGAACAGGCCTCGCAGGTGACGGAGACGGGAATCTCGATCTGCGCCGTCTTGCCCTGGAAGGCTTCCTCGAGCGTGATCTCCATGTTGTAGCGCAGGTCGGCGCCGCGTTCGCGGCCGCCGCGACCGCGCTGTCCGGCCATGCCGAACAAATCCTCGAAAATGTCGGAGAAGGAGGAGGCGAAGCCCGCGCCGAAGCCGGCACCGCCGCCGAACCCGCTGCCCTGCTCGAAGGCAGCGTGACCGAAGCGGTCGTAGGCCGCGCGCTTGTCCTTGTCCTTGAGGACCTCGTAGGCCTCGTTGATTTCCTTGAAGCGGACTTCGCTGCTCTCATCCCCGGGATTGCGGTCGGGGTGGAACTTCATCGCCAGCTTGCGGAAGGACGTCTTCAGCTTGGAATCGTCGGCGTCGCGTTCGACTTCCAGCGTCTCGTAGTAGCAGCGCTTGGTGGACATGGCGAACTCGGTCTATCCAATCGCGATTCAGGCTGGAGAGAGGCGGCATCGACGCGCGACGGCAGGGATACCCGCCCGCCTTGCGACAGCGGACTGCGAAGCAACATCGAAGATATCGGATGGGAGTTGAGCGATCGTAACGGGCAAGCGTCCCGCCACGTCAGGCACGATAGCCTCCCCCTTGAAGGGGGAGGCTATCGCGATCTGGGTCCAAGCCGTCCGCATCATTGCCCTCGCGGGTCTTAGGCGGACTTCTTGTTGTTCTTGTCGTCGTCGACTTCGGTGAATTCCGCGTCGACCACGTCGTCCTTGGCGGCATCCTTGGCCGCATCGGCCTCGGCCTGCTGCTTGTACATGGCCTCGCCGAGCTTCATCGAAGCCTGGGCCAGCGTGTTGGTCTTGGCCTTGATCGCCTCGGCATCGTCGCCCTTCAGCGCTTCCTTGAGGTCGCTGACGGCATCCTCGATGGCGCGGCGCTCGGTCTCCGCGACCTTCGAGCCGTGCTCGGCGAGCGCCTTCTCGGTGGAGTGCACCAGCGCATCCGCATGGTTCTTGGCGTCGACCGCCTCGCGGCGCTTCTTGTCCGCCGCCGCATTGGCTTCGGCGTCCTTGACCATCTTGTCGATGTCGGCTTCCGACAGGCCGCCGGAGGCCTGGATGCGGATCTGCTGCTCCTTGCCGGTCGCCTTGTCCTTGGCCGAGACGTTGACGATGCCGTTGGCGTCGATGTCGAAGGTCACCTCGATCTGCGGCATGCCGCGCGGGGCCGGCGGAATGCCCATCAGGTCGAACTGGCCGAGCATCTTGTTGTCGGCCGCCATCTCGCGCTCGCCCTGGAAGACGCGGATGGTGACCGCGTTCTGGTTGTCCTCGGCGGTCGAGAACACCTGGCTCTTCTTGGTCGGGATCGTGGTGTTGCGATCGATGATGCGGGTGAACACGCCGCCCAGCGTCTCGATGCCCAGCGACAGCGGGGTCACGTCGAGCAGCAGCACGTCCTTGACGTCGCCCTGCAGCACGCCGGCCTGGATCGCCGCGCCGATCGCCACGACTTCGTCAGGGTTGACGCCCTTGTGCGGCTCCTTGCCGAACAGCTGCTTCACGACTTCCTGGACCTTCGGCATGCGGGACATGCCGCCGACCAGCACCACCTCGCCGATCTCGCCGGCGGTGACGCCGGCATCCTTCAGCGCCTTGCGGCAGGGCTCGACGGTCTTCTGGATGAGATCGTCGACCAGCGCCTCGAACTTGGCGCGGGTGAGCTTCATCGTCAGATGCTTCGGCCCGGTCTGGTCCGCCGTGATGAACGGCAGGTTGATCTCGGTCTGCGTGGTCGAGGACAGCTCGATCTTGGCTTTTTCGGCCGCCTCTTTCAGGCGCTGCAACGCGAGCTTGTCGTTGCGCAGGTTGATGCCCTGCTCCTTCTGGAATTCGTCGGCGAGATAGCCGACCAGGCGCATGTCGAAGTCTTCGCCGCCGAGGAAGGTGTCGCCGTTGGTCGACTTCACCTCGAACACGCCGTCGCCGATCTCGAGAATGGAAATGTCGAACGTGCCGCCGCCGAGGTCATACACGGCGATCGTACCGGTCTTGGTCTTGTCCAGGCCATAGGCGAGCGCGGCCGCAGTCGGCTCGTTGATGATGCGGAGCACTTCTAGGCCGGCGATCTTGCCGGCGTCCTTGGTGGCCTGGCGCTGGGCGTCGTTGAAATAGGCGGGAACGGTGATGACGGCCTGCTCGACCTTCTGGCCGAGATGGGCTTCCGCGGTCTCCTTCATCTTCTGCAGGATGAAGGCAGAGACCTGCGAGGGGGAATAGGTCTTGCCGTCGGCCTCGACCCAGGCGTCGCCGTTGGAGGCTTTGACGATCTTGTAGGGGACGAGCTTCTTGTCCTTCTCGACCATGGGGTCGTCGTAGCGGCGGCCGATCAGGCGCTTCACCGCGAAGAAGGTGCGCTCGGGATTGGTCACGGCCTGCCGCTTGGCGGGCTGGCCGACGAGACGCTCGCCATCGTCGGTGAATGCGACGATCGACGGCGTGGTGCGCATGCCCTCGGAGTTCTCAATGACTTTGGCGTTCTTGCCATCCATCACGGCGACGCACGAGTTCGTGGTGCCGAGGTCGATCCCGATGACCTTTCCCATGGTCCGATATCCTTCTTTTTGCGGCAGGTTGGCTGGGCCCAGAAGGCGCCCGATCCAAAACCCCCTAAGATCAAAACACCCGCGATATTGCGATGGTTGAGGCTCATATAGGAGGGGGGGACCTGCCCGCAAGGACCGAGACCAAGTTTCGGCCGCGAAAACATCGGCTTTGGAAGGCCATACCGGGCATCTTCCGAGCTTGACGGTCAGGGTTTGTTAACAGGTCGCCGGACACCCGACGGCCGGTCGGCATCGGGCCAGACCCCACCCTGTTACGGGTCGGCCAAACCCGTTAAAAGGCGCGGGCGACCGGATCGCCCCGCCTTGCGATCGGGGGTCACCACGGCCGTCCATCGAACGGCCTCAATGTGAACCAAGTGGAAGCTCCATGACGCCCATTCGTCCCCTCGCCGCACTGGCCCTCCTGTTCGTCATCGCCTTCCCGGCCCTTGCCGCCGACCCGGTCTACCCGCCCGGGCTGCGCCTCGGGATGGTGCCGTTGATCGGCCTCAGCCCGGCCAAGACCTTCACGGGCTTCGAGAGCGAGGACCAGAGCGTGAAGGTGCTGGTCACCGAGTTGCCGCCGGACGCCTATGGCGAGGTCGCCAACGCGTTCAAGGCCGGTCCGGGCGGCACTGGCGTCAAACCGGACAAGATCGAGACCCCGGCCGGGCTCGCCTACTATACCGTCGAAACCGGCAAGCAGGGCGGCGCTGCCGTCAAGCGCTACTCGATGATCGTGCCGGGCAAGGGTTTTTCGGGCTACGTCGCGGTGCAGATCCCCGAAAACGCCACCAAGATCTATTCCGACGAAGCCGTGCGGCAGATGTTCGCCACGGCAGTGACGCGCACCGAGGTGCCGGTCGACGAGCAGCTCGGGCAGATGCCGTTCAAGGTCACCGATCTCGCCGACTTCAAGAACATCCGCACGCTCGCGCCGCGCGCCAGCATCATCCTGGCCGACGGCGACGAGACCACCGGCTTCGAACCCAAACCGTACGTGATCATCGGCCTGATCGGCTCGACGCCGCAGCAGGCGGACGATCGCGCGCGCTTCGCCCAGGAGGCGGCGACGCAGATTCCGGGCGTACGCGAGGCGCGCATCACCATGTCCGAGCCGATCCGCATCGGCGGCATGCCGGCTTACGAGACGCGGTTGGACGCCGTCAGCGGCAAGGACAAGACCGAGGTCACGGTGGTGCAGTGGATCCGCTTCGGCGGCGGGACGTCGCTGCGCATCATCGCGAGCGCACCGCGCGACCAGTGGTCGGTCGCATTCCCCCGCTTCCGCGCCGTACGCGACGGCATCCAGCCCAAAGGTTAGTCCAACTGCCGATCGGCACCGGCCGCATTTTCGGGCTTCTGTCCGCGCGTCAATCGAACTACGCTTTCGCCAGGCTGGACCCATTCCGGAGGGAGACGAACGATGCTGGATCGGCGAAGAATGCTGGCGGGGCTTTCGACCGCCGTTGTTGCAACCCTCGCAACCGACAAGCTTTGGGCGGCGGCATCGATCAAGCCGGATGACGCGTCGGCGCTGCTCGTGATCGACGTGCAAAATTGCTTCCTGCCCGGCGGCAGCCTCGCCGTGAAGGAAGGCGAGCAGGTGGTGCCGGTCATCAACAGGATCGCGAAGGCGTTCGCCAATGTGGTGATGACGCAGGACTGGCACACGCCGGGCCACGTTTCGTTCGCGTCCGTGCATTCCGGCAAGAAGCCGTTCGAGACCATCGATCTCGCCTATGGCAAGCAGGTGCTGTGGCCCGACCACTGCGTACAGGGCACCGACGGCGCCGCGCTCTCCAAGGACCTTTCGATCCCACAGGCCGAGCTGATCATCCGCAAGGGTTTTCACAAGGACGTCGACAGCTATTCGGCCTTCCTCGAGGCCGACGGCAAGACCTCGACCGGGCTCGCCGGCTACCTCAAGGCGCGCAAGATCAAGCGCGTCTTCGTTGCTGGCCTGGCGACGGATTTCTGCGTCGCCTGGACCGCGCTCGACGCGCGCAAGGCAGGCTTCGAGGCCTATGTGGTGGAAGACGCCTGCCGCGGCATCGACACGCAGGGCTCACTCGCCAAGGCCTGGGCCGACATGGCCAAGGCCGGCGTGAAGCGAATCAAGTCCGGCGACATCGCGGTCGGCGCGTAAGGCGGCCTGACGGCGCGGCTCACACCGCGCCGTTCGGCTCGTTGTTGTTGGCGGCCGGAGCTGCCTTCGCGCCGCCCTTGGCGACACCGACCAGCGCCGGGCGCAGCACGCGCTCGCCGATCGTGAAGCCGGCCTGCACGACCTGCACCACGGTCCCCGCGGGCACCGACGGATCGGGCACCTCGAACATCGCCTGCTGGAAGTTCGGATCGAACTTCTGGCCCTGCGGATCGAACTTCTTCACGCCGTGCTTCTCCAGCGCGTTGAGCAGCGAGCGCTCGGTCAGCTCCACGCCCTCGATCAGCGCGGTGAGGCCGGGATCGGCAGTGGCACGCGCCTCGGCCGGAACCGCGTCGAGCGCGCGCTGCAGATTGTCGGCGATGTCGAGCACGTCGCGGGCAAAGCCCGTGATGCCGTAGAGCTTGGCGTCGGCCACTTCCTTGGTGGTGCGTTTGCGCAAGTTCTCCATCTCGGCCAGCGTCCGCAGCATGCGGTCGCGCGCCTCGGCGGCTTCCTTCTGCAGGGTCTCGACCGAACCGGGCTCCGGATCGTCGGGCATCACATAGGGCTTTGAGACCACGGGCTCGGCGGCCGGCGCGGCCGCGTCTTCGGGTTGCCGGTCTGGATCGGTCATCGGCTGCCTTCTCGATCGGGGTAAAAGGATTTTCTGGCCGGGATATCGTGCTTTGGGTCATGAAAATCAAGCGCCCGTGATCGGCGGGGAGCCCATCAGCCGCCGAGGAGGCGACTGACGATGCGTGCGGCATAGTCCACGGTCGGGATCACGCGGGCATAATTCAGCCGCGTCGGGCCGATCACGCCCAGCACGCCCACGATATGGCCGGCGGCATCTCGATAGGGCGAGATGATCGTGGAGGAGCCGGAGAGCGAGAACAGCTTGTTCTCCGAGCCGATGAAAATCCTGACACCTTCGGCGGTTTCGGCGCGGCCCAGGAGGTCGATCACGCCGCGCTTGGTTTCGAGATCGTCGAACAAGAGCCGCACCCGCTCGAGATCCTCCAGCGCATGCAGGTCCTCCAGCAGATTGGCGTGGCCGCGCACGATGAGCTGGCGGTCCTCGCTCTCCCCGCCGGACCAGCTCGCGATTCCCGCCGAGATGACCTTCTGCGTGAGCTGGTCGAGCTCGGCGCGGGCCTGCCCAAGCGCCGTCTCGAGCTCGAGCCGGGCTTCCGCCAGCGTCCGGCCCCGGATTCGCGCGTTGAGGAAGTTGCCGGCTTCCGTCAGCGCCGATGAGGGAACCCCGGGCGGCAGCGTCAGCACGCGGTTTTCGACCTGGCCGTCCTCGCCGACCAGGATCACCAGCGCCCGCTCCGGTTCCAGGCGGACGAATTCGATGTGCTTCAGCCGCGCATTGGATTTCGGCGTCAGCACCACCGCGGCGGCCCGGGTCAGGCCGGACAGCCGGGTCAAGGCCTCTTCCAGCGCAGCCTCGACCGATTGCGCATGGCCGACGGAGGACAACTGGCTCTGGATCGCCTGCCGCTCGGCCTCGTTGAGGTCGCCGACCTGCATCAGGGCATCGACGAAGAAGCGCAGGCCCAGTTCCGTCGGCAGCCGCCCGGCGGAAGTATGCGGGGCATAGATCAGGCCGAGCTGTTCCAGATCGGCCATCACGTTGCGGACCGAGGCCGGCGATAGCGGAACCGCGATCAGCCGCGAGATGTTGCGCGAGCCGACCGGCTCTCCGGTCGCAAGGTAACTTTCGACGATCTGACGGAAGATGTCGCGCGAACGCTCATTGAGCTGGGCCAGGCCTGCGCGCGGCGCGATCAGATGAATCGGATCGTGATGGGCCACGGACGTTAACTCCTCTCAGGCCCATCTAATTTGTCCATCCGGACGGCCCCTGACAAGCGCCGAAAACGCTCCGTCGCCCGCCCGGCCCCCTTGCCGGGCTCCCTTCCCCAACCTACAAGCACCGCGAACGCCGTTTTCCCTTGAGTTTCTGGAGGATTTCCCATGCGGCCAAGCCGCCGTGCGCCGGACGAATTGCGCCCCGTGACGCTGGAGCGTGGCGTAGTCAAATATGCGGAAGGCTCCTGCCTCGTGAAGTTCGGCGACACCCATGTGCTGGTCACCGCGACGCTGGAGGAGCGCCTGCCGCCCTGGCTGAAGGGCCAGGGCCGCGGCTGGGTCACCGCCGAATACGGCATGCTGCCGCGCGCGACGCTGGAGCGCACCCGCCGCGAGGCCTCCGCCGGCAAACAGAGCGGCCGCACCGTGGAGATCCAGCGCCTGATCGGCCGTTCCTTGCGCACCATCGTCGATCTCGAAGCACTCGGCGAGCGCCAGATCACGGTCGATTGCGACGTGCTGCAGGCCGACGGCGGCACCCGCACCGCCTCGATCACCGGCGCCTGGGTCGCGCTCGCCGACTGCATCGCCTGGATGAAGGCGCGCAACATGATCAAGGCCAACGTCATGCGCGACAGCGTCGCCGCGATCTCCTGCGGCATCTATCAGGGCACGCCGGTGCTCGACCTCGATTACGCCGAGGATTCCGAGGCCGAGACGGACGCGAATTTCGTCATGACCGGCGACGGCCGCATCATCGAAGTGCAGGGCACCGCGGAACGCGAGCCGTTCACGGAAGCCGAGTTCCTGGCGCTGATGGCGCTGGCGCGCAAGGGTATCGCGCGGCTCGTGGACTTGCAGAAACTGGCGGTGGCGTAGTCAATAGGCCATGCACCGCCGAATCACGGACAAGCTCGTCATCGCGACCCACAATCCCGGCAAGCTTGCCGAGATGCGGGAACTGCTGGCGCCGCACGGCGTCGAGGCGGTATCGGCGGGCGAACTGGGCCTCGGCGAACCCGAAGAGACCGGCAAGGATTTTCGCAGCAACGCCAAGATCAAGGCGATCGCCGCGGCACAGGCCGCAGGGCTTCCGGCCTTTGCCGACGATTCCGGCATCGTGGTCGACGCGCTCGACGGCGCCCCCGGCATCTACTCGGCACGCTGGGCCGGTCCGACCAAGGATTTCACCGCGGCGATGACGCGGATCGAGCGGCTGCTGCAGGAGCGCGGCGCCACCACGCCGGACAAGCGAAGAGCGCATTTCGTCTCCGCGCTGTGCGTCGCCTGGCCCGACGATCACATCGAGGAAGTGGAGGCGCGCGTCGACGGCACGCTGGTCTGGCCGCCGCGCGGCAATGCCGGCTTCGGCTACGATCCGATGTTTCAACCGAACGGCCACAGCCGCACCTTCGGCGAGATGGAGAGCATCGAGAAGCACGGCCTGCCGCCGCTCGGTCTCGGGCTGTCGCATCGCGCCCGCGCCTTCGTGAAGCTTGCGGAGATCTGCCTCGATGGGCGCTGAGACACCCGCCTTCGGCGTCTATGTGCACTGGCCGTTCTGCCTGTCGAAGTGTCCCTATTGCGACTTCAACAGCCACGTCCGCCACGCCGCGATCGACGAGGAACGGTTTGCGCTCGCCTTCGCCCGCGAGATCGCGACCACGGCCGCGCGTATTCCCGGCCGCGAGGTCACCTCGATCTTCCTCGGCGGCGGCACGCCGTCGTTGATGCAGCCTGCAACCGTCGGCGCCGTGCTGGACGCGATTGGCAGGCACTGGACCGTCGGCCGCGACGTCGAGGTCACGCTGGAGGCCAATCCGACCAGCGTCGAGGCGACGCGGTTCGCCGGCTATCGCGCGGCCGGTGTCAACCGCGTGTCGCTCGGCGTCCAGGCGCTCGACGACGCCTCGCTGAAGATGCTCGGCCGGCTGCATAGCGCGCGCGAGGCGCTCGATGCGGTCAGCATCGCGCGGCGTTCCTTCGATCGTTATTCCTTCGATCTGATCTACGCCCGCCCCGACCAGACGCCGGAAGCGTGGGCAGCCGAGCTCCGTCACGCCATCGACGAGGCGGCCGAGCATCTGTCGCTCTATCAACTGACCATCGAAGAGGGCACGCCGTTCTTCGGCCTGCACCGGGCCGGCAAGCTGAAGACACCGGACGAGGCTCTCGCGCGCGTGCTGTACGACGTCACGCAGGAGACCTGCGAGAAACTCGGCCTGCCCGCCTACGAGATCTCCAACCATGCGCGGCCGGGCGCGGAGTGCCGGCACAATCTCGTCTACTGGCGCGGCGACGAATATGCCGGCATCGGCCCCGGCGCGCATGGCCGGCTCGACATCGGCGGCATCAGGCACGCGACCGCGACCGAGAAGCGTCCCGAGGCCTGGCTGATGCGGGTCGAGGCCAACGGTCATGGCCTCATCACCGACGATCGCCTCAACAGCGAGGAACGCGCCGACGAATTCTTGCTGATGGGCCTGCGGCTTGCCGAGGGCATCGACCCCAAGCGTTACGCCGCGCTCTCGGGCCGCCCGCTCGATCCCCGTCGCATCGCGCTGTTGCGCGAGGAGGGCGCGATCACCGTGGACGCCGGCGGCCGGTTGCGGGTGACGCAGTCCGGTTTTCCGGTGCTGGACGCCGTGGTCGCGGATCTGGCTGCGTAGCGTCAGACGCGTAGCCCGCATGGAGCGCAGCGCAATCCGGGGTCGTGCAGGTGGCGAGACTGGTCCCGGACTTCGCTTCGCTCGTCCGGGCTACGAACGCGCTACGCCCCAAAGCTCTTCGGCGAGCCGGCGACCGGGACCGCGCCGCCGGTCTGCACCTTCATCACCGCGAGCCCGCGTTCGTTGGTGCCGTCGGCGCGGAAGCGGAACAGGCCGTCGATGCCGGCAAAGCCGGACGGGCTGGTGAGAACGTCGGGCGAGAAGCGCTGTGCGCCTTGCGTGCGCGCAAGCGCCGCGACCAGCGCCACCGCGTCATAGGCAAGCGTCGCCGTGCGCACCGGCTCGCTTCCGTAACGGGTACGGTAGCGGCCGGAAAAGGCGCGAAAGCCCGCGGGATCGGGCGCGGCGTAAAGACCGCCCTGCAGCGCCGGGCTGGCGAAGACACGCGGATTGTCCCACAGGCCGGTGCCGAGCAACTGGATGTTGCGAAGGTTGGCGCCGGCCGCAGTCAACGCATCTGCCACGGCAACCACCGAATCGCCGTCGTCGGCGATGAACAGCGCGTCGGCGCTGCCGAGCGCGTGCGCGACGGTGCGCGCGGGCGTCGCGCGATCGGCGCCATATTTCTCGAACGCGACCACGCGGCCGCCGCGGCGGGGCGCCGCCGCCTTGAACGCGGCCTCCACGACATTGCCATAGGCATTGTCCGGCAAGAGGGCGGCGAAGGAGCGCTTTCCGATGCTGGAGGAGTATTCGACGATCCGGTTGACGTCGGACTCCGGCAGGAAGCTCAGAAGATAGACGCCGCGGCCGGCGACGCTGGAATCGGTCGAGAATGCGATCACCGAAATGCCGCGCACCCGCGCCGCCTGCGCCACCGCCGGCACCGACTGCGCGAACAGCGGGCCCAGAATGATCTCCGCGCCCTCCTCGACCGCCTGCTGCGCGCCCTGTTGCGCGCCCTGCGGGGTGGCGTTGTCATCCTTGATCAGGAGCTGGATGTTGGGATTCTGGAACTCGGCCAGCGCCATCTCGGCGGCGTTGCGCATGGACTGCGCGGCAAGCCCCGCATTGCCCGCGCCCGACAGCGGCAGGATCAGGCCGACCTTGACCTGGCCGGTGCCGGCAACGGTGCCCTGCTGCGGCGGGCCGGCGGGTCCCGGCGAAGATGAGCCGAACTGGCTGAGGCTCTGCTGCACACCGGCGCAGGCCGAGAGCAACGGTGCGCCGACGAGAAGGCCAAGCGCTGTCCGCCGGCTCGTCCCCGACCGGGGCTCCGAGGAAGACGGCTTGGAATGATACGGGCCCACCATGACAGCTCTTTACGATGACCGAACCAGCGCGGTCAGGACGACTCTCCGCCAGAAAGACGCGGATTTCCGGCATATTGTCGGCGAATAGTTAACCAAAACAAAAGGATAATACCCCCCTACCGCGGCCATCCGCTTCCTCCTGGCCAGCCGTTCGCCGCCGCTCGCACCACGCATCGGCGAAAAGCGTTGCCGCCGCGAATATGGCGCAAGCGCTTCACTCGCTTTAAGTATTCATTATGCGCGCAAAGCCGGCCCCGATAAATACGTCTGAAGCTGCAGTGGAACCCGGCGCGCGGGGTTTCTCCATCGGCGCGCATCACTTTTCCGCAAGCAAGGCGGCGCCGGGCCTCTATCTGGTCGCGACCCCGATCGGCAATCTCGGCGACATCACGCTGCGCGCGCTCCAGACGCTTGCCGGCGTCGACATCATCGCCTGCGAGGATACCCGCATCACGCGGCGGCTGACCGAGCGCTACGGCATCGCGGCCCAGCTCAAGCCCTATCACGAGCACAATGCGGAGGCCGCCCGGCCGAAGATCCTGCACGCACTCTCGCGGGGCGCTTCGATCGCGCTGGTCTCCGACGCCGGCACACCGCTGATCTCCGATCCCGGATTCAAGCTGGTGCGCGAGGTATCCGCCACGGGGCACCCCGTGTTTGCGCTGCCCGGACCGTCCTCGGTGCTGGCGGCACTCACGGTCGCGGCGCTGCCGACCGACCGCTTCTTCTTCGAAGGCTTTCTGCCGGCAAAACCCGTCGCACGCCGCAAGCGCCTCGCCGAGCTCGCGCGCATCGACGCCACGCTGGTGATGTTCGAGTCCGGCAACCGCATGCAGGACACGCTGACCGATCTCGCCGGGATCATGGGCGAGCGCCAGGCCGCGGTGTGCCGCGAGCTGACCAAACTGCACGAGGAGATCAGGCGCGCGCCGCTCGCCGAGCTGGCGCGCCAGGCCGATGCGCCGGAGACCCGCGGCGAATTCGTGCTGGTGATCGGCCCGCCCGCGGCTGACGAGCAGGTCATGGCATCGGACGATCTGGAGCATCTCCTGCGCGGGCAGCTTGCGCACCACAGCGTGAAGGACGCGGTGGCGCATGCGGTCGAGCTGTCGGGGCGACCGCGCCGCGAGGTCTATGCCCGCGCGCTCGAGCTTGCCAAGGAAACTGCAAAGCAGGTGCGAGGCGACGATGGCGAGGACTGACGGCACCCCGCCGGCCGAGTCGGCGCCAAAGGCCGCAGCCCCCGAGCGCGTCGCGGCGTTCAACACCGGAATTTCCGCCGAGAGCCGCGCCGCTGCCTATCTGCTTGCAAAAGGCTATCGCATCCTTGCAAGGCGCTTCCGCACCCCGCATGGCGAGATCGACATCGTGGCGCGCCGCCGCAACCTGGTCGCCTTCGTCGAGGTCAAGGCCCGCGCCAGTCTCGAGGACGCCGCCTATGCCGTGACGCCACGTCAGCAGCAGCGCATCATCGCGGCGGCGCAAGGGTGGCTTGCCGCGCATCCCGAGCATGCCGAATTCGAATTGCGATTCGACGCCATGCTGATTGCGCCGCGGCGACTTCCACGCCATGTGTTGGCGGCATTCGACGCCTCGACCTGAAAGGCAGCCCATGAAGCTCAACGTCGCCGTCCAGATGGACCCGATCGCCCGCATCAACATCCGCGGCGATTCCACCTTTGCGCTGCTGCTGGAAGCGCAGAAGCGCGGCCACAGCCTGTCGTACTATACCCCCGACAAGCTGTCGCTGCGCGGCGAGGAGCTGGTGGCGCCGGTGCAGCAACTCACCGTGCGCGACGAGGTCGGCGATCACTTCACGCTCGGGGAAGCGAAGCGCGAACCGCTGCAGTCGTTCGACGTCATCCTGCTGCGGCAAGACCCGCCGTTCGACCTCGCCTATATCACCTCGACGCATTTTCTCGAACGCATCCATCCCAAGACGCTGGTCGTGAACAATCCGGCGTCGGTGCGCAACGCGCCGGAAAAACTGTTCGTGATGAACTTTCCTCAGTTGATGCCGCCGACGCTGATCTCGCGCGACCTCGACGAGATCAACTCCTTCCGCGATCAGCACGGCGCCGTCGTCATGAAGCCGTTGCACGGCCATGGCGGCGCGGCGGTGTTCCGCGTGATGCCGCAGGACATGAATTTCGGCTCGCTGTTCGACATGTTCTCGGTCACCTTCCGCGAGCCCTGGGTGATCCAGCGCTTCCTCCCCGAGGTCAAGCACGGCGACAAGCGCATCATTCTGGTCGACGGTGAGTTCGCCGGCGCCGTCAACCGCGTACCCGCGCCCGACGACCTCCGCTCCAACATGGTGCGCGGCGGCGCCGCCCATGCCACTGATCTCTCCCCGTGCGAACGGGAAATCTGCGCCATGCTCGGTCCGGCGCTGCGCGAACGCGGCCTGCTGTTCGTCGGCATCGACGTGATCGACGGCAACCTCACCGAGATCAACGTGACCTCGCCGACCGGTATCCGCGCGATCCAGCGCCTCAACGGCCCTGACGTGGCCGGTAAGGTCTGGGATACCATCGAGGCCAAGCGCGGCGGAAAATAGCGGCCACTCACGGCGCCCCCATGCTGGCGCGCAAGACGGCACAGCCGGTCCAATGGAACCGAAGCGGCCCCGGTAACGGGGCGCTAACGCCCTGTGCTCCAGTATTCCACCATCATACAGCCATTGTTTGGACAAGACTGTACGTCGGTCCGTGAGCCGCTGCCCCTGGAAGACATTGGACGGAAAAAGGAAAGCGCCAATGAACTCCACGCCTGATACCAAAGGACCCGCATCGCAGGACGCCCCGACCGGGCGTCCCGATGAACGGCTGGCGCACGCCTACGAAGAGATTAAGCGCGCCGACGAGCAGCTCACGCGCATGAGCGAGCAGCTTGCGAAAATCGAGGGCAGTGCGGCGCGTCCACCCGCGGCTGGCGTTCCGAAAGAACCTGCCGCGCCCCTATCATCCGCGGCGGCGCCGTCATCTACCGAACCGCCTGCTCAGCCAGCGCCCGCGGAGCCAGCGTCAGCGCAAGCGCCGCCCGCGCAGCCGTCATCGCAAATCGCCTCTCCGCCAGCAAAGCCGGTGAACCGGAGCCCGATGGCCATATTGTTGGCCGCCTGCTTCGTTGTTGCAGCCCTCATCGGGTCGACCTATGGCGGTATCGTCACCCGCTGGGCGCCGCAGCCCGGATCGAAGC